>QKFI01000029.1 GCA_003251455.1 Tolumonas sp. | reverse complement strand
AAATCCTGCGATGGCAACGCCAGATCATGCGACAGAATTAAGGTACTGATGGCCGCTTCTGTAATACCGGCAGCTCCCAGTGTATGGCCGGTTAAATGCTTGGTGGAACTGCAGGGAACCCTCGCACCGAAAATGTCATGGATCACTTTCGATTCAATTTGATCATTCAGGATAGTTGCGGTGCCATGCAGATTGATATAACCCACGTCATCCGGTTGCAATCCTGCATCGTCCAGAGCCATGTTGATCGCCCGGATCGCTCCTTCCCCCTGAGGGTGTGGTGCAGAAATATGCCAGGCATCACTTGATTCGCCAGTCCCCAGTAATGCGATCGGTTGCGGTTCCCGGGTTAACACCATCAGTGCGGCTGCCTCTCCAATCGTGATCCCACACCGATCCCGGCCAAATGGCTGACATAACGTTGTCGACAGTGATTCCAGACTGTAAAAGCCATTGATCGGCATCCGGCTTAAGGTATCGGCGCCCCCCACAATCGCGACATCCGCAAGTCCGGCTTCAATCAGTCGGCGTCCGCTGATGATTGCACGGGCGCTGGATGAACAGGCAGTAGAGAGCGTGAATGACGGCCCTTCCAATCCAAGCCAGTGGCAAAGGAAGCGGGATGGATCGCCCAGTTCCTGTTGCGGATATTGCCACTGCGAACTACGCTCACCATTCAACGTTAAGCGGACATGTTCGTCCCCTTCATTCAGTCCGGAAGTACTGGTTCCCATCACCACCGCAACCCGTTCCCGGCCAAATGTTGCAATCGCCCGGTCAACTTCCGGCTGGATTTGGGCAAGCGCAGCCAGCAACAGCTGGTTATTCCGGCTCCGGTGCGCAGAAAAGGTATCCGGAATGGCTGGTAGCTCACCGTCCACACCACCTAACATCGCCGCCTGTCCCTGTAACCATCCGTCCCGGCTTCGCATGCCGGGGGCCACTCCGCGCACCAGATTGGCCGCAATCTCCCGGGTGTCATTTCCCAGCGCGTTGATCATCCCGACCGCAGAAATATAAATCATCTCAGCCACCTAAATACTGAATGGTAATGTTGTACTTAAATACATGCTGCGCAATGCTGTGGGGTACGCGATTTCCGTTCTGCTTCTCATAGGTAATTTCGGTGACCAGTTTGCCATCGGCATCGCGAAGCTCGCGTTTATCCCCGATATCGTTCAGCGACCAACCATCCGGCAGCTGTTTCTGCCAGACATCGAGCGGCCAGTAACTAAGCATGACATCCGCCAGCACCTGACCGGCCGGCGGTAATTGAGGCACGACAATCGACTGTTCGGTGTGTAATCCTTTTTCGTCATACGTCACCAGAAATAAGCGGATCCCCACTGAGGATAATCCGGCCAGCGTGATCTTTTTGTCATCCGCATTGAGCATCACCAGCAACGACTGCGTTTTACCTTTGAATGTCCCGGTCAGTAACTGTTGAGAATTGACTGTCGGCGTGATCCCGGGTGCAGGTAAATAAACCCGCTGCCCCGGTTCAAGCCAGGCCTGCGGACGGCTGTCATCATTATTTTTCGTTGAATGACTGCACCCCGATAATACGAGTGCAGCAACCAGCGCGGCTGAACGCCAAAAATCGCTTTTCATCATTTTTTCTTCTCTTTTTTCCCGGGCATCGCCATTGGCGAAAGCAGGAACGCGGTAAATATGCCGCAAATCAGAACAATCCCGAAACTGCTGATGGCCTGCGTTGCACTGAAAACCAGCATACCTAGCGTCAGGAGCGTCGTCAGCATGGCCAGCGTGATAGCAAGTAATGAGGTCAGCGGAGTCCCGCGCGGATTACTGAAGAACAGGGTGTAATTCACCCCTATTCCAAGCACCAGTACTAATGCCAGCAATGAGAACAAATTGACCGCATGACCGCTGAGGGACAACACCGCCAGACCACACCCTAATGACAGCACAGACGGCACTAGACTCACGAGTCCTTTACGCCAGCCGAGGCGCAGCATGGCCCCACAGGCGATCACTAGCAGCGCGACCCCCAGTAACCCCGTGAGTACGAGCCGATAATGTGCAAACAGCGAATCGAAGGCATATTTGCGATCCACCCACGCAACCCCCGGCTGTTTTCCTGCCAGTTCATTCAGTGCAGCGCTCGCCTTCACGCCCTCGACCGGCACCAGAACCCCGCTTGCACCATTCGCCAGCGACAGCCACATCAGCCGCCAGCCTTCACTGGCCGGACTGGCCAGCCAGGTATCCACCGAGACAGGCATCGGATTGAGATCCGGCTTGACCTGACTGAATCCGGCACTTTGCAACGCGCTGGAAACAGAAGGTGCCGCATGGCGCAGTAGCTGGAGATCCTGCTGCTGCCGTGACAGGGAATTGAGTGGAATGGTGCGATACGCGCTGATCATGCCATCCTTCCGCGCCTGTTCCAGTGCCGGAACAAACGCCTCCAGATGTTCCAGAGTCTGCTGGGGCGTATTGCCATAAACCACAAACCATTTCTGATCAACACCCTGCCCTGTCAGTCGGGTGATCGTTTTTTCCTGCTGCACAAGCTTCTGCGGTAACGCCTGAAGCTGCGAAATATCATCATTTACATGCAACACCGTCATGCCTGCCAGCGAAAACACCGCCAGCAACGCAGGCAGCCCAACCGACAGAGACTTATTCCGCCGCCAGCCGGCAAGCCAGCGAAGCATCAGAACCATCGCCGGAACCGGACGGACCGGAAGTCCGCGACAGAGCCATGGGAACCAGAAAAGAACCGTCAGGCAGGATGCACTCAGACCAACGGCGGCAAACACCGCCATTTGCCGGATCCCCGGGAACGGGGCCAGCATCATAATCAGATAAGCCACCACGGTTGTCAGCAGCGCCATCAGCAGGGCATTTCGCACTTTGATCAGACTTTGCCACGGTGATACCTCGGCACCATGCACCATGCGCTCCGTCATGTAGTACAACGAATAATCCGCAGAGATACCGATGATGCTCATGCTCATCATCAGCGTCATCAGGTGCAATTCGCCGAAAAACAACAGCGTGACGACCGTCCCGGCCAGTGCCCCGATCCCAATCGAAAGCATACAAAGAAGTAACGGACGGACAGAGCGATACACCACAACCAGCAACAGCAGCACACAGCAAACCGTTGCAACCCCCAGCGTAGAGATATCCTGTTTCGCCTGCTGACTGGCATAATCACTGTAGAAAACGGTGCCGCGGGACAGTACCTGCGCATGCGGGAACTGACGCTTCAGCTTATCTTCCAGCGATGCCAGCGTTGTCACCAGCTGTTGTGTTTGCTGGATATCAAATGAGTTTCCGGACAGTTCACCATGCAGCAGATACCAGTAATTCCCCAGCTCATCCCGGGTGACTAACCAGCCGTCCATTAACCGCAAACGCTGACTGTTCTGAGTCAGCGCCATCTGCGAACCACGCATCAGCATCAATGGATCATTCTGTATCTCCCGGCCGCTGACACCGGAAAAAGCAGAATACAGCTGAGAGAGGATCCACTGCGCCTGCGCCTCACCACCATGTTGCAGGCGGGCTCGGGTTGCGCCATCAATCAGGCCATTCCGGTGTTGCCAGAAAAAAGAACCCCACGCTTTCTGGCTGTCCGCATCCATCACGCCTTTCACCTCACGAAAGGCATGAGACTGCTGTAATAATGTCTGCCAATGCGCTGCAATATCTGGATCTGCCTCCTGCCCCGGACTAACCAGCCAGACCAGCTGTTTATCCAGCCGTTGCATAAAACCATCATTCAGTTCAGGAGGAATAGAACCGAGAGCCTGCTCAGGTAACAATGCGAGAACGCTACTGTTTATCTTCGCACCCGGTAACACCATCAGGAGTGTCATCAGCAGGAGCAGGCATACCCCCCCCCACAGACGGGCTAAACGCCGGGCATTAATGTGTGGCAAATCGTTGTTGTTCGTCATCAGTCAGTGCGGCAGGTGTCAGTTGATGTTGAGAAAGGATGATATCTGTACGATCACCCTGTTTATCGTGCAGTTGGATCGACTCCAGATAAGTCTGCCCGGCCAGATCAATCGACGCGAAAATTTTATCTAACGGCGTTGTGATCGGTGTTAAGCGAAGCGTCCAACGACCAGCGCCTTTATCAGCAAAATCCAAGTGAAAATTCTGCTCCAGCACTTTCCTATCTGCCTGGAATAACGCCCGCAACAGATGATTAAACTGAAACATCTGCGGATTATTTTCTGCAGTCACAATTTGTGGTGGCTGATCGTTAATGATCTGAACCATCCGGGAATCATCCAGCAACAGCAACATTAGGAATGGCGCTTTTTGATCCCACAGTAACCCCTTATCACGGGCAATCAGCATCTCGCCCTGAGAGCGAAGCGGTTGTGGTAAATCTTTAATAGTACGCGTCTGATCAAAATGTGCGCGGATCACGGGTTGTTCGGTAAATCGCTGTTGCAGTTCATCCAGCGTGACCGCCCGGGCGGATGACCCCATGATGAATAAAACAAGTAGAAGCCAGTGTCTCATGATGCAATACCCATCCGTTCAAACAAAACCGCCGGACTGACAAAACACATTTCCCGGCTTTCAGCATCCACTGCAACCTGAATGGTATAACCCGTTGTCATGCGTTTTCCGGTCTCTTTATCAAAAATCTGGTATTCAATCCGCAGACGGTTTTCATATTCAGACACCCGGGCCTGAACCCGGACTCGTTGTTCAAACGTCAGGCTGTCGCGGTATTTCACCCGGGTATCAACGACAGGCCAGACATACCCTGAGTCCTTCATTTGGCGATAACCATAGTTAAACTGATTCAGCAATGCCTCCCGGGCAATTTCGAAGTAACGGAAGTAGTTCCCATGCCATACCACACCCATCGAATCGACATCGTGGAACGGAATCGTCAGCTCAACCTCTGTCGTAAAACGAGGATCGTTCAACACCCTTTACTCCTTATCTGCGGCATCAGGCAGCCGCCAGAAATCAAAAAAATTAAACCAGTCCAGCGGGGATAACAGCGCATAGTGCTCCAACCGTTCCGCATAACGGTCGACCGTTTGTTGCAGTGCCGCCTGACGCTCCGCTCGGGGCAAAAGCAACGGATCCGCAAATGACTCACAGTGAATGTATAATTTGCCCTGCTGCTGCAATGCAAAAAGCAACAGAACCGGACAACGCAGGATCGAAGCCAGAATAAACGGTCCCTGCGGAAATGGCGCAGGCTGTCCCATAAATGAACTCCAGACGACCCGCCAGTCACCGCCCCGCTGCGGATGCACCGAGATCCGATCACCAACAATCGCTACCCATTCACCCTGATCCAGTTTTTCTTTCAGCATCATGGCCGTCTCCGGGCCAATATCCGTCACCGGAATCAGATTCAGCCCGGCCTGAGGCGCCATCTCTTCCATAATTTGCTTAAATTGTCGGGCGTTCTCACTGAACACCAGCGCATTGATAGTTTTACCGCCTTTCAGTTGTGCCAGTGCACGACAAACTTCCACGTCACCCAAATGGGACGCCAGAAGTAGCTTGCCTCTTCCATCACAGACATCCAGCTCATCTTCTGAGCCGGGAGCAAAAATCACATCCCGCCCGAGTTGCAGTTCGCCACGCCAACTGGCGACTTTGTCCAGCATGGCATGACCAAAACGCAAAAAGTGATAGTAACTATTAAAACGAGTCGGTAATGGCTGATTTTGGAAAAGCAATTTACGCCTGACGCGCGCAAGCCAATTCTGCGAAGCCCTGCGTGCAGTTGCAGCCGTCAGCCAGTAACATCCGACCACCGGCCATAACAGGGCGGAAAAACTGCCTCGCCCCAGCAACCGCCAGACCAGCAGCATCAGACGCATCCCCCACAAGCCTTTTACTTCCTGTTGTCTGGCCCAGTGCTGATTCGAATGCCGGAACAGCAGCGATGGGATCCGGGGGAGCATGCCGAAGAACAGGCGGGAATGCATTCTGGAGATCCGGATATTGTCTTTCAGCGCATCAAAATGAGAGAGACCGTCCAAAGGATACGTGACCCGAGTGGGCACGAAATAGCTGGGATTCCCCTGCCAGTAGAGACGCACCATGACTTCCGTATCAAAGTCCATCCGCTGACCTAACCGGACGCGGTGAGCCAGTGCCAGTGTTGGCGCAACCGGATAAACCCGAAAGCCACACATGCTATCTTTCAGCTGCAGTGAAAGCGTTTCTATCCATACCCAGATATGCGTGATCCAACGGCCATACAGGCGGGAACGGGGAACGGACGCATCATAAACAGGTTGTCCGGAAATCAGTGCCTCCGGGTGCTGTTTTGATAACGCCAGCAATGCCGGAATATCTTCTATCGCATGCTGACCATCCGCATCAACCTGTACTGCGTGCGTAAAGCCTTTTGCTGCTGCAGCCTCCAATCCCCGAATCACCGCGGCCCCTTTCCCCGCATTGTGAGCCAGACGGATCAGCGAAAACGAAACCTCATGCGTTGCCGCAAGCGTTTCAAGTGCTGCGCGGGAAGTTTCATCACTGCCATCATCCACAACAATACAGGGCAGGTGAAAAGGCTGCAGACGGGAAAGAACCGCGGCCATCATTGCGGCATGGTTGTAACAGGGGATCACAATACAAGGATTGAACATTAACGGCATAATCGTATTTTTCCACTACTCGATGTATGCCGCAACTCACCATCATGGCGTTGATAACTAAAAGTCAGGATCTGCCGTTCTTCCTGCCAGTTAAGTGACAACGTCACAATGCTCCCCGGCAGTAACGGAGCCTGAAACTTCACATTCTGAATACTGTGAAAATGAAAATCAGGCGCAAGCAGTGTCGTTGCATAATGCATCACCCAATCGAGTTGGGCGACGCCAGGCAATAAAGGCTGTACCGCAAAATGGCCCTGAAACCAGAAAAGCTCCGGTTCCAGACTAAAAACAATATCAACCTGATTAGACTGTGTCTGTGATCGCTCAATTTCACGGGGTTGTTTCATGAAATAACTCCTGTAACTGTGCATAGACACGTTTATTCAGGCTGTTGACTGGTATTTCATCAATGATCCGCCAGTAACGCGGGATGGCAACAGGTTCAAGCCACGGCAACAGTGATCGCCGCCAGGAAAACTCCAGCGATTTTCCACCACTTTGCTGCCACTCATGATGAAGATCATCCTCTAAGACCAGCAAGGCGCCGATCCCCTGACGACCACCATGCGAAACCGGCAATGCAACCGCATCCCGGATGCCGGCCAGTGTCATTAAACGTCGTTCAACTTCAGTCAGAGATACTCGCTTCTCTTCAATTTTCACCACACGCCCGCGTCGTCCGGAAAGATGGAATAAACCGGCATCATCAAAATGCAGGATATCGTCCAGCTCGACGCCCTGTTCACAGGGGATCAGCGGCGATGTCGCCCGGAATAAATCGCCGTTCTGGTGGATCTGCACCCCGGGAAACATTTGCCAGCCAATATCATCCGCCTGTCGGCGGCGCTGGGCCAGAATACCGGTTTCCGTGCTGCCATAGATCTCATCCGGCCAGAGGTTTAACCAGGCATGTGTTTGCTCAACATCTTTCCATGGCAATAATCCCCCTGCAGAAAGAAGCTTTGCAATCGGAGGCGGCATGAGATTGAGATCAATGCGTTTCAGAAATGCGGGACTGCTGACAAAAACATAGCGATGTTGATGATCGAGTGCAGCCAGTTGTTCGGCGTAATAAAGCATCGACGCATGTAATGGCAGCCCCAGCGACATCGGCAGAAAAATCCGGAACGTCAACCCATAAAGATGTTGCGGCACAACTGATGCGACGACACGGCAGCCCGCCAGTTGTCCGCCAAAATGCGCCGCTAATACCGATATTTCCCGATCGAGACACTCAATCGGTTTTACGATCCGTTTTGGCTGTCCGGTTGAGCCGGAGGTAAAAAGTTCCACAAAACAGTCATCCGCAATTGCGGGCAGTGATGTGTCTGCCTGCACATTTTTTTTCGCAGACGTCACAACAATCTGATTTCCGGTCCAGCCCAGCATTCTGTCACTCAGAACACCATCAAACAATGCGCGTTGATCTTCAAGAACTGAGACCCGGCTATGACCCGGGATCACCGGTGTTTTCCCGGCCGTCAATGACCCCAGCAACGCAATGATAAACAGATAGCTGTTTTCAAAGCACAATGCCCAGCGATCGCCTTCATACTGCTGTAATGTTTTGACTAGCTGAGAGACATCATTTCGGAGCTGTCCCAATGTCCAGACATGATCATCCTGCCATGCGACAGGCGTCTCATCCGGTCGGGACGCACTCAGCCACTCAGACAAAGGAAGTATCCTGTTCATTTTATTTCCTGTTTCATGATCCGGCGACGAATCAACCACTCACCCGCCATCAATGTTCCCATCAGGAAATAAGAGAGCAGACCATTCCAGAGGGTCCATATCTGCATATCACCATGAAGCGCGGTAAAAAGTGCAATCGCACCATTAACGATAAAAAACACACACCAAATCTGCGTCACGCGTCGGGTATAAAGAACACCCGCTGGGGGAAGATTCGGCTCGCGTAACCGGGCCAAACGCTCAACCACCGACATATCCGTCCAGAGAGAGCTGCCAAATACAACCAGCATGACCAGATTCACCACAACCGGATAAAACAGCAGCAACTGATGATTTTTCAGTACATAACTTGCACTGCTCAAAGCGATACCCGCTAACGCCACACTCATCATCAGAAAACGCATCGGCCCGGCATTTTGTCTCGCCTGGTTTACACGCAGAATCAACACCAGAACGAACAACGGTAACAACCAGTGCATGCTGTGATGAGATAAACCAAACCAAATCAGAAATGGCCAGGCCAGCACCAGAAAGCTGCTGATCAGCTTAATAACCAATTGTGACTTCAAATGAAACTCTACTGCCTATGAGTTTTGTAACAGACGCTCCACTGCGTCAACCACATCCTGCACGGTACGAACCGCTTTAAACTCTTCCGGTTTGATTTTTTTACCGGTTTTCTTTTGCAGATGAACGATCATGTCCACGGCATCGATGCTATCCAGCTCGAGATCTTCATACAAACGGGCTTCAGGCGTAATATCCTGAGGGTCAATTTCAAAGAGTTTGATAAGAAGCGCGGAAACTTCCTGATAGATAGATTGTTGTTCTGTCATCGCGATATATCTCAGGTACGTTGTGTGTTAATGAAAGCTGCCAGCGTTGCGACCGAGTAGAAATGCTGCCGCATCTCCTCACTCTCAGCGGAAAGGACAACGCCATACTGATTTTTTACAGCCAGCCCCAATTCAAGCGCGTCAATAGAGTCCAGACCTAAACCATCCCCAAACAAAGGTGCATCGGTCTCAATATCATCCGGAGACACACCTTCCAGATTTAATGTCGATATAATTAAATTCTTAATTTCAAGATCAAGCGATTGCATGATTAAATTCCCGATAAAGGTGTTTCAGCTAATTGTAATTTTTGCAAAAGATATCGGTTGAGCTGCCTTGCAGCCAACGATGGTTCTTGTGTGTTCGTCTCACAAAAACGGCTAATTTCTACCCGCTCACGAACCAGAACTTTAAACAGCGGTTTTTCCGGTGGAACGTCATACCAGCGGCTCTGTTTATCCAGCAAATGCTGACTACAGCGGATCAGGACGATCCGGAGATCACTGTTACAACGCACTGCAATATTCGCTGCACCGCGCTGCAAAACCATTTTTTCTCCCGGCGTGGTTCTCGTCCCCTCAGGAAAAACTAAAATAGTATCGCCCCGTTGCAAACGTTGACGGCTTTCCGGCAGGAGTGAATCTCCCTGACTATTAATCAGATAATCAGCCGCCCGGATAACACCGCTGACAAACGGATTTTTCAGCAATGCACTTTTTACCAGACAGTCCATATCCGGCACAACGGAGGCGAGCAGGACATAATCAATCAGTGTTGGGTGGTTCGCCACGATCAGACAACCCTGCTCGTTCCTCAATGTATCGGCATTTTCAATCCGATAATCCAGTGCGCCCACCTTTTTCGCCACCCACAAAAAAAAGCGGAAACTGGCTGAAATACTATGCCGTGCGATCCGACGGCGCGTATGTCTGTTCCGAACCGTCATTAACAGGAGATTAAACCAGACCAGAGATAATAATAATCCGCCAACACCAAACAAAACGAAGCAAAACCCGGTCATGCATAAACGCCAGACCCAGTTCAGACGAACCGCAACCGGACTCATGAACGGCTCCAGAACCACTGAAGTTTTTCACCGGAAATCATAAACTGTTGCTGATCGCTCAGATAGTGCTGCAAAAATTGCAAGCTCTGCGGAAATACCGGCTCGTCCCCATCACCACCACGCTGCGAAGAACATGCAAATCCGTTCCCTACTTCAAATACGAAAGCGACAGCATAAGGCCAGACGGGCATATTTTTCGGAAGCATTGGATGATAGAACTCAGGCAGAAAACCATCAAAATCCACCATTAACACACGCTGATATCCTGATTGCAGCAAACAGGCAACCTCACAAAGGCCCTGCTGAAACGTATCCAACCCTGCAGAAAGCGATGATGACACGATGGGTTGTTTCGAAGTAATGGTGAGATTACCAACTGCAGAATTATGTACCGACATTGCAAAATCTGTCGGAGAAACCATCTGCTCCGTCGCCAGTGCATGTAAGATCCGGTAATTCCGTTCCAGTTCACCATGACGACTTGTATAAAGAACAGCATCAATCGAATGGCGGCGCAGGCAGGCAAGTCCGCACTCGACTGCTAACTTACTCCCCGTATTCAGGCGGCGCGCCATCATCATGGGTAATTCGGTTAATTTAGCCAGTGGCGCCTGTGGATCGATCGCATAAGGCTGCTTTGACCACGCAAGCCACTGAGAGGTATCACTCAACCCCGGTGCTCTGGCTAGCCAGTCAATCATGTTGAATGTAAATTTCATGAACGCACATCCGCTGTGTTATTAAATTTTCTCACATATCAGTAAAGTATGCCCGACACCGAGATTATCAATGCGGTGCTCTACCCGGAAACCCGCCATCTCCAGATAACGGTAAAACTTCTCTATGCTGTAAAAACGACTGTTCCCATTCGCCATACAGGTAAAGTATAACGACGAGGCATTCAGACTAAACGAGGCTGCTTCAAACTTTTGTGCATCCCAGAATAATTCCATCACACACAGACGAGCACCAGTTTTCATCACCCAGGCAACCCGACTCAGTATCGCAATAATCTGCTCAGGAGAGAAACAATCCAAGAACTGGCTCATCCACCAGATATCAGCATCTCCGGGTAAAGGTGCATCACTCAGCATGTCGACTGCATGAAAATCAATCCGATGAGAGAGGTTTGCCTGTTCAATATTTTTCCGAGACAGAGTAATTTGCTGTGGCAGATCTAATATCGTGACAGAGACATTCTCATCATAATGACAACAACGAAGCGCCCATTTTCCGGTGTTGCCACCAACGTCATATAATCTTGCCGGATGTTGCGCAAAAATATATGGCAAAGCAGCATCAAAAGCAGAATCAGAATAGTAATGATCGAATGCAAACCAACTATTTTTTGCGGCCTGAGGCAGTTCAGATAATGCAGGATAAATCGTTGGCCAATCACCAAAAACTTTTAACCCTGCCGGTTTATTTTCTTTAAGAGCTGCATCCAAAGAGAAAAGTCCCTGATAACAGACATCCTGAGTGAAATCCATATTCACTCTAGTCATAGTGTCATGCAATAGAAAGTGCCCGACTTTAGCAAGGTAATATTTACCCTCCTCGTGCGTGATAATTCGGCCACTTAATCCCATATCCAGCAAAACACTAATGGAGTATTCACGTAAATCAATATGCTGGCTAATATCTTCAAGCGTTGCGCCATGTCGTCCCTGTTTATCCAGATAAGCCAAAATGCCAAATTTACGCAGACAAAGCGCAGTTTGAAACAACATAGGAGCAAAGGCAATCCGTTGCGCTTCAGCAATCGCATCCAGCGCAGTAAGCATGTCTTTTTGATACATCTGTTATTAAACCTATTCTTCAAGCGAACAAATAATATCGAGCCATATCAGTCCCGATATCAAATAACAAAAATTACAATCCTGCGCCTGCGGAAAGATTCAATTGAATTTGTTTATCTAAGTTATGTATCCAACGATTATAATTCCTGTGAATTTTACCGTTGGATGCATTTAAATTGTGGCTACTGTCATATTTAATAGAATAGCTGGTTGCTGTGTAAGTAATAATAATTTCCGCAGAATGCGAACCAGATAACTGACGAGCTTTGATGACACCAGGATACACCACAGACATGATCCATTTGCGTGCGACACCAGCTTTTAGAATTGCATTCTTCACTTCTTGAGCATTATGTCCTGCACTCACAACAGTTTGAATATTATCAACAGGAACAGTCCGTGCGCACCCAACCAATGCACTGACTAAAGCAAATGCAGCAAACCATTTAACTATATTTTTCATAAAACCCCATACTCTTACTATTTTTATAATGTGGAATTTTTTATCAAAAAACGAAATATGAGACAACCAATTACTTGTCTTATATTAAACACTATTGATCAAGTAACACATTTCTAGATGGTTCTATCTAGCTTCTGATTGAAATTCAACCAAACACAGCCAACAAGGCAAAAACATCTAGTGCCTATCAGGCTCAATTCGATTAATGATTAAGTAGGAGGATTTATATTTCTTGGATACGAGGGAAAACTCTAACCCTTTCGTCTCCGACGTGACAACGCAGCACTAATTGAACCAATAAATAAGAATACTGCAGCAATATTGCATTCAGCACGAATGCCTCACATAGTTCACTGTAGAAAACCCGAAACAAAAAAGCCTCGGAAATCCGAGGCTCAGATATGTTTTATAGATGCTTATAAACATCAGGGAACAGTGCTTAACTATTCCCACTCAATTGTTGCAGGTGGTTTGCCTGAGATGTCATAAACCACGCGGCTGATACCATTGATTTCGTTGATGATACGGTTAGATACATGACCTAAGAAATCGTATGGCAGATGCGCCCAGTGTGCAGTCATAAAATCGATGGTTTCAACTGCGCGCAGTGATACAACCCAATCATATTTACGACCATCACCCATTACGCCTACAGAGCGAACAGGCAGGAACACAGTGAAAGCCTGACTGACTTTATGGTACAGCTCAGCTTTATGCAGTTCTTCAATGAAGATTGCATCAGCACGGCGTAACAGATCACAGTACTCTTTCTTCACTTCACCCAGAACACGAACCCCTAAACCAGGGCCTGGGAACGGATGACGATACAGCATGTCATAAGGTAAGCCCAGTTCCAGACCAACACGGCGGACTTCATCTTTAAACAGCTCACGCAGTGGCTCAACTAAGCCCATCTTCATATCATCAGGTAAGCCACCCACGTTGTGGTGTGATTTGATCACATGTGCTTTACCAGTTTTAGAAGCTGCAGATTCAATGACGTCAGGATAAATCGTACCTTGTGCCAACCACTTCGCATTCTTCAGTTTCTTCGATTCATCATCAAAGACTTCAACGAATACACGACCAATCGCTTTACGTTTCAGCTCAGGATCATCAATGCCGTTTAGCGCTGATAAGAAACGATCTTCTGCATCTACCTTAATGATGTTCAGACCGAAATGATCACCGAACATGTCCATGACCTGCTGGCCTTCATTTAAACGCAGCAAACCATTGTCAACAAATACACAGGTCAATTTCTTGCCAATCGCACGGTGGATCATCAATGCAACAACGGATGAGTCAACACCACCAGACAGACCCAGAATCACTTCATCATCGCCGACAGTTTCTTTAATACGTTTAACCGCATCTTCGATGATGGTTGCAGGCGTCCATAAAGCATCACACTTACAAATATCTTTTACAAAACGTTCCAGAATACGAGCGCCTTGCTTGGTGTGAGTCACTTCAGGGTGGAACTGTACGCCGTAGAAGCGTTTTGCATCATTTGCCATTGCCGCATACGGGCAAGTTGGTGTAATAGCGATTGTTGTGAAATCAGATGGGATCTCAACAACTTTATCACCGTGACTCATCCACACATCGAGTTCTGAGCGGTTTGCTTCATTAATTGAATCTTCGATGTTATGGAACAGCTCACAGTCATGAATCAATTCAACTTTGGCATAGCCAAATTCGCGGAGATCAGAACCAGCAACTTTACCGCCAAGCTGTTCAGCCATGGTCTGCATGCCATAACAAACACCTAGTACAGGTACGCCGGCATTAAAGACATATTCAGGTGCACGTGGACTGTTATGCTCGGTCACTGATTCAGGGCCACCAGACAGAATAATCCCGTGCGGATTAAACTCGCGGATCTGCTCTTCAGTAACATCCCAAGCCCACAGTTCGCAATAAACACCAATTTCACGGATACGCCGTGCAATTAACTGAGTGTACTGAGAACCAAAGTCCAGGATCAAAATACGATGATCGTGAATGTTTTTACTCATGGTCGTCCTAATCATATGAAGGATTGGCCAATACGAAATTCATGTTTCGTATGAAATAAATCAGGGCGCTTTGCGCCCTGACTGCTAATTTGTTAGCCCAAACGGTAATTCGGGGCTTCTTTCGTGATAGTCACATCGTGTACGTGTGACTCCTGAATACCTGAACCGGTAATCTTCACGAATTCTGCCTTGGTACGCAGGTCTTCTATTGTAGCACTTCCTGTGAGGCCCATGGCAGAGCGTAAACCACCCATTTGTTGATGAATGATCTCTTTTAACCAGCCTTTGTAAGCCACACGACCTTCAATACCTTCCGGAACCAGCTTGTCAGCTGCGTTATCAGTCTGGAAGTAACGGTCTGAAGAGCCTTTAGACATCGCACCTAATGAACCCATACCGCGGTAGGATTTATAAGAACGGCCTTGGTACAGTTCAATTTCACCTGGAGATTCTTCAGTTCCAGCGAACATAGAACCAACCATGACCAAGCTAGCGCCCGCAGCGATCGACTTCGCAATATCGCCAGAGAAACGGATACCACCATCCGCGATAACCGGGATACCTGTACCTTTTGCTGCTTCAGCTGCATCAGAAATCGCAGTAATTTGCGGAACACCACAACCAGTCACGATACGGGTTGTACAGATTGAACCAGGGCCGATACCAACTTTAACCGCACTTACACCTGCTTCAATCAGTGCTTCTGCACCTGTCGCAGTCGCGATGTTACCACCAACGATTTGCAGATTCGGGAATTGCTGACGAGTTTCACGGATACGTTCCAGTACACCGTGTGAATGACCGTGAGATGAATCGATCAGCAGCACGTCAACACCAGCAGCAACCAGCGCTTCAACGCGCTCTTCGTTACCGGCACCAGCACCAACTGCAGCACCAACACGCAGACGACCTAAAGCATCTTTACATGCATTTGGTTTGCTTTCTGCTTTCTGGAAATCTTTTACTGTGATCATGCCAGCCAGCTTGAAAGTATCGTTCACAATCAGCACTTTTTCGATACGATGTTTCTGCATCAGTGACTGAACTTCTTCGCGAGAAGCATTTTCATGAACAGTAACCAGACGTGATTTCGGCGTCATCACTTCGTGCACTTTCAGCGTTAAATCAGTCACGAAACGAACGTCACGACCAGTGATAATACCAACCAGTTCACCATCTGCTGCAACAACAGGGAAACCACCAAAACCACTACGGAAAGTTAATTCCTTGATTTCAGCGATTGTCATTTCTGGATTGACAGTAACAGGGTCAGAAACAATACCGCTTTCGAATTTCTTCACGCGGCGAACTTTTTCAGCCTGTTGTTCGATAGACATGTTTTTGTGGATAAAACCTAAACCACCTTCCTGAGCCAGTGCAATCGCTAAACGAGCACCAGTTACTGTATCCATTGCAGCAGATACCATAGGAATATTCAGCACGATATCTTTTGTCAGATGGGTGCGTAAATCAGCAGTGTTAGGGAGAACAATTGAATGAGCAGGGACTAACAGAACATCGTCGAAAGTCAGCGCTTCTTTAGCTATGCGTAACATGGCAACATCTCACCGTGAATAATGAAAGGGGGTGGGTAAAATATTGCAGCGAGATTTTAGTGATGTCGCCCCCTTTCGTAAAGTAATTTTGCGCTTTTTGTCACAAAAATTTTTACCTCGCTTGCAAGTGGTTGTTATTATACCACTATCAAAACCGAGAGATTTTCTAAAACTTCATGCCTGAACCAATTATTTATACGGTTAGTCGCCTAAACACTGTAGCCCGTCTTCTTCTCGAACAAGAATTAGGGTTAGTCTGGCTCTCAGCAGAAATATCAAATCTTGTTCAGCATAGCTCTGGCCATTGGTACTTCACGCTGAAAGATCAAAAAGCACAAGTCAAAGCTGCAATGTTTAAAGGACAAAACAGACGTGTTGCATTTCACCCCCAAAATGGTCAGCAAGTGCTTATTCAGGCACAGGTGTCCCTCTATGAAGCCAGAGGCGATTACCAACTGATCGTTGAAAAAATGCAACCAGCAGGCGAAGGATTATTGCAACTGAAGCTTGATGAGTTGAAAGCGAAACTTACAGCAGAAGGCTTGTTTGCCCAGGAAAAAAAGCAAGCATTGCCTAAAAACCCAATGACGATTGGGATTATCACTTCACCGACCGGTGCTGCTGTACACGACATGCTAACTGTTTTAGCCAGAAGAAACCCGTTCGTGAAAGTCATCATTTATCCGGCACAGGTACAAGGTGAAGCAGCGGTTCCATCCATTATTGACGCGCTGAAAACTGCAGCATTCAGAAGCGAATGTGACGCTTACATTATCGGCCGTGGTGGTGGCTCGCTAGAAGATTTATGGTGTTTTAATGATGAAAAAGTTGTAAGAGCAATCGTTGAATTCCCACGACCAATCGTCAGTGGTGTCGGGCATGAAACCGACGTGACCTTAGCTGATTTTGCAGCAGATATGAGAGCGCCAACGCCATCTGCTGCAGCTGAGTTAATTAGCCGTGACACCCAGCAGCAACATCAGCAGGTGTTACAGTTAAAACGACAGCTCCACCAAGCGCTATTATTCGTATTACAACGTCACCATATGCGCTGGCAATCACTTCTGGCGCATTTACAAAAAACAAATCCTCGCCATCAACTCCGGCAGAAAATACTAAAACAGGATGAGCTTCAACACCGTTTAGAACGGGCGATTCAGCTCTATTTCCGCATTCAGAATCAGAAAACAAACAATACGATTAAAGATCTGCAGCAACGTTCACCACGACAACAAATCAACCAACTTAAAACTCAGAGACTCTATCTGGCAGAACGATTACATGATGCAATGACTCGTCTCATAAAAAGTAAAAATAAGACACATCAACATCTCATCGAACAACTGAACGCACTCAGTCCATTAAATGTATTGGCGCGAGGTTATAGCGTGACAATGAATGCGCAAGGAAATGTAGTACAAGACAGCGCAGAAGTGAAAACAGGTGAATTACTGACAATCCACCTTCACAAAGGGAAATTGCGGGTCAAGGCCGAAGATTCAACCCCATAAATTAACTTTCGGTTTTAGGCACAGGGCGAGGTTTACCCATGTCATCAATTGCAACATAGGTAAACACACCTTCCGTTACACAAGAACGCGCATAATCATTTGAACGCAATAGAGGTTTAATCCAGACCTCTAACACGATCCGCATTGATGAATTACCGATCCGCTCACATTCACCATAAACACAAACTGCATCACCTACTTTTACCGGTTGATGGAATGTCATCCCTTCCACCGCTACTGTCGCAATACGACCTTTTGCAATTTCTTTGGCTAACATACCGCCAGCTAAATCCATTTGCGACATAATCCATCCGCCAAAAATGTCTCCATTAGGGTTGGTATCAGCTGGCATCGTTGTTGTTCGGAGAATCAAATTACCTTTCGGTGTTCTGTTATCAGACATAAATTTATGACATCAAAATTTGGATTTACATGAAGTTAACAAAATATACTGAATCAGGCTAACGAAGGAAACATGTGCTTGATCCCTGCTACCATAATTTCGATTCCTAATGACATCATGATCAATCCCATAATACGGGTCACGACGTTGATGCCCGTTTTACCCATCAAACGAAATAACAACGGTGCAGCAGAAAAAATCACCCAGGAAGCCAAGCAAAATACAACAACGACAATACTCATGCCGAATAATTGTTTTGCACTGTTAAACTGAGATGCATAAACAATCGTAGAGCTGATAGCACCAGGGCCCGCCATCAAAGGTAATGCTAAAGGCACCACAGCGATCGACTCTTTCACCATGGTTTCCCCTTTCTCTTCTTTGTTATGCCTTACCTCGCCCAACTTACCCTGCAACATTGACCAGGCAATCAATACAATCAGAGAACCACCAGCAATCCGGAAAGAGGCTATTGAAATATCGAAAGCGTCCAGAATCCATTGTCCGGCAAACATCGAAGTCCAGAGAATTATCATGACGGCGAAATTCGCTGTGGTATTTGTTTTTAATCTTTCCTGAGGCGTCATCTGACTGGTCAGACTGACAAAAACAGGCAACAGGCCTAAGGGGTTAATGATAGCCACCAGACCAATGAAAAACTTCAGAAAAACAGAAAGAGAAACTGCATCCATATCTTTATTAAAAGGTTAAACCAATGACTCTTCTATTGTGACAAGAAGCATAAAAATAACCAAATTGAAAAAACTTGGCCTGAATACACCGCATTAGATTTTTTAATCCGAAGTTTTGTTTTGTATGTATTCTGACAATGACAGAAAATGACAAAAAACGATTGTCCCTTGCGCAAACGATTTTTTTATCTTTTTTTCTCATCGAAAATATTTTCTTTCCAAACTAAAAAACATTATTTGTTCATTCAATATTTGATAACTGCCTGTTTTTGTGAATTAACCCTTTATTCATAAGGGATTTGTGACCATTTCGTTACAAAAATGTCACGAAAAACTGGAAGTGACTGAACTATTGTTATGGATTTTTTAAATTTTTAAAAGCAACCATTTTTCCAACAAATTTTCGTTTCATTAATGACTGAACTTGATTAAGATCAAGTTTTTACTCATTACCTACTTCTATAATCGACGGCGAAAACTGTTTACTAAGTCACACTTGTAGAGCCTGAGCTACACTAATACACGAGCCTTAATAAACCGTTTTTCAAAACTCACTAGGAGAAATGTATGCCAGTAACCAACGTTGCTGAATTGGATGATCTGCTTGTCCGCGTTAAAAAAGCTCAACGCGAATTCGCAACTTTCAGCCAAGAACAGGTAGACAAA
>QKFI01000197.1 GCA_003251455.1 Tolumonas sp. | reverse complement strand
AACTTCAGGTAAAACACGTTTTGCCGGGTCTTTATTCGCCTGAGCCCATTTTTCCAACACGCTGAATAATTGAGTTCTTTGTAAAGGCTTGCTCAAATAATCATTCATTCCTGCTTCAAAACATGCATCCCGATCATGAGCAAATGCATGGGCTGTCATTGCAATAATCGGGATCTCAGCATATTTTCCCCCCATTGCGCGAATCATTCGGGTTGCCTGCAAACCATCCATTCCAGGCATAGAAACATCCATCAATACGATATCGAACGTTTCAGCTTGAATGTCATCGACAGCCTCCTGTCCATTGTTTGCCAAATGGATATGACAGCCTAATTTTTCAAGCATGGCTGTCGCGACCATCTGATTCGTCTGGCTATCTTCAACTAAGAGGATCTTGATATCTAAATGTTCAGGCTCTGTTGACGTTTCAATATTTTCAGCCTGTAAACTGCCATGCATTGGTAAGGTAAACCAGAAAGTGCTTCCTATCCCCGGCATTGATTGACAACCAATTCGTCCACCCATCATGGTCACCAGACGATTTGCAATGGCTAACCCCAACCCTGAGCCGCCGAAACGACGATCGAGGTCTCGGTCTATCTGAGAGAACTCTTGGAATAGCCGATTTTTATCTGTTTCGTCTATCCCAATCCCGGTATCACAGATATGGAAAACCAATTCATTTTCAGACTGCGTTCGCTTCATACTTACATGGATCGAAATACTGCCCACTTCAGTAAATTTGATGGCATTCGCAAGCAGATTTTGTAATACCTGACGTAAACGGGAAGGATCAGTATTAATGATATCCGGAACGTTTGGCGCTACGGTTAAACTAAGATGCAGACCTTTAGACACAGCCTCTTTTTCAAAAAGAGATACCAATCCATTTAATAAATCAGGTAGACGAAATGCCGTATTTACAATCTCCAATTTTCCGGCTTCGATACGTGAAAAATCAAGCACATCATTGACTAACTGTAGTAATGCCCTTCCCCCTTCACAAATGCCTTGGGTTAACTGACGCTGCCGCGAATCCAAAGAAGTTTCCAACAACAATTCAGATAAATTAATCACAGCGTTTGCCAGAAAATGGCTTTTCGCTTTGTTCGCTGATTGCGCCTCATCGCGCGCGTGAATCAATTCAGTCTGTGTTTGTTTTAAATGCTCAAACTGAAGGCAACTGGTAATTGCGAGTGCAAGTTTATTTGTGAGAGGAAAAATCTCCCGGTATAACCCTTCTCTCAAAGGGGTACTTCGCCCTAATAACAATGCGCCAAAATCCTGTATTGGCCAGGCATAGTAATACAATCCATAATCGAACGAACAAAGTGGACTTGGAATCGGTTTGTCTGAATGCAAGTAATATAGTGTTTTCTCAATTGCCTGATGCAGCCATTGATTCCTTGCTGCAGCACGCGGAAGAATATAACTTGGGGTATAAAAGTCGCCAGACTCATCACGCAAAAGAATTGCTGCAGTAGCGCAACCTAAGCCACGTAGAAAAATTGGAATGCACTCTGAAAGCATTTTTTCCAGTTCGATGCTTTCACCAATCGACATAGCGATTTCATGTAACACTTCTTGTTCAATGAGATGGCGCATCGCTTGATATCAATCCTACTACTGACGTTTTATTGTATAACTCTAAATAGTCATATCCGCAGTTTGCAATTTCTCCAATTGTTAAAGCACCAACAATCGGAACATCATGAACTGCAACATGGGTAATTTCCCGAGCAAATAACTCACCGAGAAACAGAGCTCGCGACATACAGTCCATGAAAAATAATGCTTCTGGTTTTTTCCCATGCAATCCCTCCATTGCAATGGCACAAGCTCTTCCGGCAGCAGCAGAAATAAAATCAGGTTTCCCATTCATTACGTGAATGTAAGAACCTCGTCTGACATCACCAAAACAAACGATACTCGAACCTTTTAAATAAAAAGGATCTCGAATTACAAGTTCGTCAGCGAGTTTTGCCACACCAAATGGATATGCCCTCGCGATATCAGAAAAAGGGTGTTCAGAAAAACGTAGACCGGAATGGTCTTCAACAATATTCCGGTACACTTCAGCAGCTGGACGCCAGTCGATACTGATGATCTCGTTTTCAACTGCTTCCGTGACTTTTAATGCGCGAGATATAGATTGCCAACCATGCGCAACACCAATGCCACTATTTACATTGGCTAAGATCAGTACTGCTGCATCCTCGAGTATCCCGACTGGAGTAATCACACATGGTTGATTTAACGACTGTGATAATCCACAGCCACCACCGATATAGTTAATCTCAAGCCCGTATTGGTTAAACAATTCATGTATTAGATGCTTTAAACCTGAGCTTAAACCATGGACAAAACAGAACAAGGTGCCCTGATCCGTGTTTTGCCAAGGTAACTGTTTTTGCAATTCACGACTGATATGGCTTTCTTCGCTGATATTCTGAATGACAGCCAACTTAAAATCACAAGTAAACCCGATCAGTACAATACCTTCCGACAGTAAAGTTTTTTCGTGAATTACATATGGGAATAAACCACCGGCGATCGGTTTTTTGCTGCTTTTCAAAATTCCATCAATTTCATCGTTGTTAATCACTGACTGCGATGCCAGAAACATCATGATAAAACTGATTGACGGATCATCGTTAAATTTTTGAATCGCATTTTGAAGTGACTGTACATCACCTTGAATAAGCTCAATTTTAAGCATGATGTACACCTTCCCTTTTATTTACCTTGCGACTGCCAGGCAAGCCTTTTACGGTAAATAGTCGAAGGACTTAACTCCAGATAACCTGCAGCCTGAGGAATGTTGCCATCACAAGCAGCAATCGCATTTTCTATCGTTTCTTTTTCAACAAGCCACATTGGTTTTATCGAAGCAATATCCAACGCAGTATCATCCGTTTTGGAAATAGAAGAAGATTGCAAGACTGGCTGCGTTTCCTCAACAGGCTGCACCTTGATACTGTTCAGTGGTGGAGGAAACATTGCAGGCAAAACCTTCTCGCCATCATGTAAAACAACAATATTTCTCACTACATTTTGTAACTGCCGAACATTGCCAGGCCATTCATAATTCAGCATTAACTGAGCAGACTCAGGGCTAAAATCTGAGAAGTGTTTATTTTCTTCTTTGGCAAACTGAAGCAGAAAATTACGGGCAATTGCAATCACATCTTCACCACGTTCTCTCAGTGGCGGCAGTGCGACAGGAATGACGTGTAAACGATAATAAAGATCTTCCCGGAAGCGCCCGGCTTTTACTTCTTCGAAAGGATCTCTATTCGTTGCACAAACAAATCGGACATCGACCGTTTCGAGCTTACTACCGCCAACTTTCTGAAATGTTCCTGTCTGAATGAAGCGTAGTAATTTTGCCTGTAGATCCAGTTCCATTTCACAGATTTCATCGAGAAAAAGTGTACCGCCATTTGCTCTGGCTGCTGCACCTTCACGATCGAATTGAGCACCAGTGAAAGCCCCTTTTACATGGCCAAAAATTTCACTTTCTATCAGGTCTCTTGGAATGGCAGCACAATTTAAAACGACCAAAGGCTTATCTTTTCGGGGACTAATTGAATGAAGTGTTTCAGCACAGACTTCTTTCCCTGTACCACTTTCCCCTGTGATAAATACAGTGGCTTTACTGGATGCAGCACTTTCAAGTGTGCGATACACCGATTGCATCGCTAAAGAACTACCAATAAAGCCACCAAAACCATTTAAATCAAAATTAGAACGATATGTCTCAACAAGTAATGCTAGCTCCTGATGTTTCGCCGCATTTCTCACGGTTGTGCATAAACGTTTACCATCGAACGGTTTGGTCAGGAAATCGAACGCATTATTGCGCATTGCTTCAACAGCAATATCGACCGATCCATGTGCAGTGATAACGACAACACTGGTTGGCAACCCTTGTTCACAAACATAGCGTAACAAGTCCATGCCATCCATGTCCGGAAGCTCTAGATCTAATAGCAAAACCTGAGGTGGTTGAGCTTTCAGCGCTTCAAGCCCCTCTTTACCCAATCTGAAGGACTTTATTGAGTAAGATTCGGATTGCAAATAATCCATATATAGCAAAGATAACATTTCGCTATCTTCGACCAAATAAACCAGCGGCTCTGTCATTATTTAACTCGTCTGTTGTTTTATCGTGCTCAACAAAGAATATTGTGAAAGCTGTTTACGAAGTTTCCAATACACGGGCAAACCCTAAATGTTCAGATGACTTCTTCAGTTATATGATCTTATGATACGCTTAACCTATAACACCTGCCATGAAACATCCTGTTTTCTATCACATGTCGTTAATTTTCAACCAAAAAACCTTACCTATTTCTCAAAATGCGCATGAATTGTTCGAACATATTTCATCACAACCATGGGCAATCTTATTAGAATCAGGCAGTAAGGATCATCCAGATAGTCGATACAACATCATCACCGCAGATCCGCTTGCAACGATCGAAACAACGGGAAAACAGACGGTTGTAAAAGTAGGAAATCAAACAACCGCTTATTGCACGCTCCCGTTTAATCTTCTCGCAAAATTACAAAGGGATATTCTGGGTGATATCGAACAGATTGAAACAGATCTTCCCTTTGTTGGTGGTGCAATTGGTTTAATGGGTTATGACCTTGGCCGCTGGATAGAAAAAATCCCGGAAACAGCCAGCAATGATATAGATGTCCCCGATTTAGCTGCGGGAATTTATGACTGGGCTTGGATTCTTGATCAAAAAACGAATCAAGCACATTTTGTCGTATGCGGAGATAAAACCAAATTCGAAAATCGTTGGCAATGGTGGCTGCGTCAATCTTGTTCAGCAGAACCAGCGAAACAAGCATTTCGCTTAACGTCAGCATGGAAATCGAATCTGACACAATCGGAATACGGTGAAAGGTTTGACGCCATTCAGGCATATCTGAAAGCGGGAGATTGTTATCAGATCAATCTGACGCAACGGTTCGCAGCAACCTACGAAGGAGACGAATGGCTGGCATACAAGGCGTTATCAGCTGTCAATCAGGCACCTTTTTCGGCATTTATCCGTCTAGAAAATGCCGCATTATTAAGTTTGTCACCTGAACGTTTTTTATCTCTCAACCATCGTCATGTTGAAACCAAACCAATTAAAGGCACAAGACCACGCCATCAAGATCCGATCATAGACAATAATAATAAAGTGGCGTTGCAGAACGCGGACAAAGACAGATCAGAAAATCTAATGATCGTTGATCTATTACGAAACGATATCGGACGAGTCTGTTCACCAGGTTCAGTGCGAGTGCCAAAATTATTTGATATCGAATCCTTCGCTGCGGTGCATCATATGGTATCGACAATTACTGGTTCGCTTGCTGATGAATATCAGGCAACGGATTTACTGGCGGCCTGTTTCCCGGGCGGATCAATAACTGGTGCGCCAAAAGTCAGAGCCATGGAAATAATTGAAGAATTAGAACCGCATCGTCGGAATGCCTATTGCGGAAGTATTTTCTATATCAGTCAGCATGGCCGCATGGATTCAAGTATTACTATCCGAACCCTTATCGCCTGCCACCAAACAATGTATGTCTGGGCTGGCGGTGGTATCGTCGCTGATTCTAAGGTGGATGAAGAATATCAGGAGACGTTTGATAAGCTCGGACGAATTTTACCAATTCTGGAAAAGGCAGATCATGTTGAATGATCATCATGTAATTCCACATTTTTTACTACGGCATATCCCAAGCCCGGGAACAGACATTACATTCAATAAGTCTTTAGCTGCCGTATTAATCCCGATTATTCCGAGACCGGCTGGCTATACTGTTTTATTTACACAACGGAGTTGGCATTTAAGACATCATGCTGGGCAAATTTGCTTTCCTGGCGGTCGGTTCGATACAACGGATGAATATCTTTACCGAACGGCCATCAGGGAAACCTACGAAGAAATAGGGATAATGCCTGAAACGATCACGCTCATCGGCCAGTTACCGATGAGTTATACCTTGACGGGCTTTAATATCCACCCATTTGTTGGTCTGCTCGATACAGAATTTGAACTCAAACCAGAAAAAAATGAAGTTGAGGCTGTTTTTGAATTACCTCTTTCGGGTTTACTCGATAGAAGTAACTATCATCAATTGACAATTCAACGCAGAAATAAACAACATGAAATTATCGGTTTGACGCTCGATAAATGGTTTATCTGGGGTGCTACCGCCAGAATTCTGTTTGAATTTATGAATATGATGGAGAGGTAAGTGGTGGAGGCGCGTTCCGGAGTCGAACCGGACTAGACGGATTTGCAATCCGCTACATAACCGCTTTGTTAACGCGACGCGCCTTTTGGAGCGGGAAACGAGACTCGAACTCGCGACCCTAACCTTGGCAAGGTTATGCTCTACCAACTGAGCTATTCCCGCAGAGACGTTGTTACTAGGCAACGGCGCGCATTATACGCAGACCAACCGGGAAGGCAACCTTAATTTATCACTAAGCGAACCGTTCGCTTAGAAATTATTCACCTTCCCGATTTTTAACCTGCTGAATTACTTAGCTTTTGATGATACCTGCCATTTACCATTCACATAGTAAGCGGCCCAGCCAGTTGCTTTACCCTCAACTTCAGAAGCCACATATTGTTCTTTCGTTTTACGGCTAAAACGAACAACAGTCGGGTTTCCTTTATCATCCACAGCAGGCGCTTCTGCCAAGTAACGATGTTTAGGAGATAAACGCTCCTTGAACTGAATTAACTCCGAAACCAATGGTGCGCGTGTTTCCCTTGATTTAGGGAATGTACTTGCAGCCAGGAATAAACCAGCAGCGCCATCACGTAACACAAAATGCGCATCTGATTTTGAGCATTTCAGTTCGGGCAACGGAACCGGATCTTCTTTAGGTGGCGCTACCTCACCATTCTTCAGAATCTTGCGGGTATTTTTACAGTCAGGATTGGTACAAGCCATAAACTTGCCAAAACGACCTGTTTTCAACTGCATATCAGAACCACAGCGATCGCACTCGACAATCGGTCCTTCATAGCCTTTCAGCCTGAAAGAGCCTGTCTCGATCTCGTAACCATCACAATCAGGGTTGTTACCGCAGATATGAATTTTACGTGTTGCATCGAGCACATAAGAATCCATTGCAGTACCGCATTTCGGACAGCGATGCATCGCACGCAATGCGTTCACTTCACCTTCTTCTGAATCCGCGGCAATAAACTCATCACCAGGAACCAGATTGATTGTTTGTTTACAACGTTCCTTAGGCGGTAAAGCATAACCTGAACATGCCAGGAAAACGCCTGTTGAAGCAGTTCTGATACCCATTTTACGGCCACAGGCTGGACAATCGATATCAGTCAGAACCATCTGGTTGCTGCGCATACCGCCGTCAGTACCTTCAGCCTTTTGCAAATCACCTTTAAATTCTGCATAGAATTCATCGAGCTGTTTGCGCCAGTCCAGCCTTCCCTGCGCGATATTATCTAACGAGTTTTCCATCTGCGCGGTAAAGTCATAGCTCATCAAGTCCTTGAAACTCTCAACAAGACGGTCAGTGACAATTTCACCCATTTTTTCTGCATAGAAACGGCGGTTTTCAACCTTAACATAACCACGATCCTGAATCGTCGAAATGATAGATGCATAAGTTGATGGGCGACCAATACCTCGTTTTTCTAACTCTTTAACCAATGCGGCTTCAGTAAAGCGTGCCGGTGGCTTCGTAAAGTGTTGTTTCGGATCTAATTGAACCAGAGTCAATGCATCACCTGGCTGAACAGCAGGTAATTCGATGTCTTCACCTTTACGCCCCATCGGCGGTAATACTTTTGTCCAGCCAGCAAAGCGTAAAATGCGGCCTTTTGCTTTCAGTTCGAAGTCTGCAGCTGTTACTGTTAACGTACTGGTGTCGTATTGAGCTGGAGTCATTTGACAAGCAACAAACTGGCGCCAGATCAGGTCATACAGACGAACAGCATCAGACTCCATATCTTTCAGTGAATCCGACTTCACTGAGACATTCGATGGTCGAATCGCTTCGTGTGCTTCTTGTGCGTTTGCT
>QKFI01000126.1 GCA_003251455.1 Tolumonas sp. | reverse complement strand
ATTTCATGACACGCTTCACCCATATGGAACAGACTTCCTCCTGAACCATATTCCTCAACACTGGGAAATCGTGGTTACCGCAATCAGCGAAACTATGCGGATGCGAAAAGAAAATCCGGCTTTTGGTCTTGCATCGACGAATGCAGAAGGTCGTCAGGCTTGTCTGGGCTATTACCGGAATATGTTTGAAGCGATCAGCCGTATTAACGATCAATATCAAAACAAAAAAATCATCGCATTACAGATCCATAGCGCGCCAGACAAAAGCAATAGCTCAGTTGAGCAGGCAACTGCTGCATTCTATGAATCAGTCAAAACCATTCAGAGTTGGGATTGGTCCTGCCCACTGATTATCGAACATTGTGATTCGATGACTGGCATTGCCCCACGCAAAGCCTTTTTACCACTTGATAAAGAAATTGAAATCGCCAAAGAGCTCGGTATTTCAATCTGTCTGAACTGGGCGCGTTCAGTATTGGAAACCAGAAATCCTGCGGAAGCATTAGCTCATGTTCAAACAACGGCGAAAGCGGGTGTGCTGAAATCAGTGATGTTCTCAGGCACTACTGCATCTGGTTCTTATGGTGAATGGGATGATTTACACGCGCCGTTTGCACCATTTGAAGGTTGCTCAGTTCAATGTCCGGAAAGTCTGATGACCCAAGCAAGTGCTCAGGAAATTTTCTCAGCAATTGATTTGGATTCAATGCTGTATGTCGGCGCTAAATTACTCGAAAGCGATGCCAACGCATCGGTCGAACACCGTGCTGCAATTATTAATGACGGCGTATTGGCAATTAAAAAGTCTTTATAAATTTAATTAAATAAAACTCAAAGGAAATATGATGGCTATCACTAGTTCGGATATCCCTTGCCAGCGTTGGCTCAGGGTTATTCCGCCAATATTAATTACCTGCATTATTTCTTATATGGATCGCGTGAATATTGCATTCGCAATGCCAGGCGGTATGGATCAGGAATTAGGTATTACCGCGAGCATGGCAGGACTTGCAGGCGGTATATTTTTTATCGGTTATTTATTTCTGCAAATTCCCGGCGGGAAAATTGCAGTTCATGGTAGCGGTAAAAAATTTATCGGTTGGTCGTTATTAGCCTGGTTTTTTCTTTCTATTTTGACAGGGTTAATCACTAATCAATATCAACTCTTAGCATTGCGCTTTTTTCTCGGTGTTGCAGAGGGCGGGATGTTGCCGGTGGTGTTAACTATCATCAGCAACTGGTTCCCGGATGAAGAGCGCGGCCGTGCGAATGCGATTGTTATTATGTTCGTCCCTGTTGCCGGGATACTGACAGCACCGCTTTCTGGATGGATCATTTCAACTTTTGACTGGCGTTGGTTGTTTATTGTTGAAGGTTTCATGTCTGCAGTTGTCTTGGTTTTGTGGATGCTAACCATTTCTGACCGACCACAGGAAGCAAAATGGATTTCAGTAAAAGAAAAATCATGGCTGATTGCAAAATTAAAAGCAGAACAGGAGCGTGTTGCAAAAAACCAAGTTAAAAATGCTTCATTCTCAACTATTGTTTCAAATAAAACTGTCTGGAAATTAATTATTGTGAATTTCTTTTATCAGACAGGAATTTATGGTTATACACTTTGGTTACCAACAATTCTGAAAGAATTAACGCATACCAGTATTGGTGAAGTTGGTTTGCTTTCAATATTTCCATATATTGGAACTATGGTTGGGATGTTTCTTTTCTCATCGCTTTCAGATAAAACCGGTAAACGTAAATTCTTTGTGTTCTTACCTCTGATTTTATTTTCAGCCTGTATGTTTGGATCGGTAATCTTCAAAGCGAATATCTGGACATCCTATTTGTTCTTGGTTGGTTGTGGTGTGTTTCTACAATCAGCGGCCGGTGTGTTCTGGACAATTCCTGCCAAAATATTCTCTGCTGAATTAGCTGGTGGTGCTCGTGGCTTCATCAATGCGATCGGTAACTTGGGTGGATTCTGTGGTCCGTATGCTGTCGGTGTGTTGATTTCCATGTATAGCAAAGATGCGGGTGTTTATTGCTTGGCTATCTCTCTGGCGATTGCTGCATTCCTGGCTTTAGCATTACCTGAAGATACAAATAACACCAATCGTAAGAAACCGGTTTCTGATATGGACGTTAACGGTTCATTCAGCCTTGCAAAATAGGGGTGGATTGAATGAAGAATCAGTGAGCAGGTTAACATTTACTACGTTCATTTGATGTAACTTGGAATGTCATTTCATATAATGAAATACATGTTCTTCCAGTAAAAAACTCAGACAATCCGATTCGTCTGAATGATGTAAAAACAAAATGAGTCGTCACTATCAGTGTTTTCTCTGATGCGATGAAATTCAACCTGATGAAATATTGTGAAATAAAGTTTCATATTGTGGAATGAATAATCTCGGATTAATTCATTGTTATATATGAGATTTTTCATGCTGATACAGGTTGGTGGTATCAGGAAATTGTGGCGTTAGAACACTGTTTGTGCCGATTCATTTTGGATAAAAACAACATTTTGTAGCTGTCAGTGTCTGTGCCTCGCGATGGTACAGGTGCTTTTGAATAACGAGGACACTATGTTTTCCGGGCATATACAGTTTACAGATTCATCAATTTATCCAAAGACGCTGCAACAGGTTTTAGCGTACCTCAGTGAAACTGATTTCCTTTCGATGACGCCGGGTCAATACCCGTTACACAGTGACATCGTTGCTCATGTGGTGGATCTGAAAACTCAGCCGGATGAGACCTTATTGCCTGAAGTCCACCGTCAATTTATCGATGTGCATTTTCTCTGCCGAGGACTGGAACGCATTGGATTTACGCCTGACACCGGTACCAATCAGGTGGCTGAAGATCATCTGCAGGAACGAGATTTACTGTTCTATCAACCAGTACAAAACGAGCAATTCATCAATATGACTCCGGGTTGGTATGCGGTGTTTTTCCCTTGTGATGTCCATCGACCTGGTATTCAACAAAACGTTTCTGAAGTCGTGCGCAAAGTAGTGGTGAAGATCCCTGTTAAGCAATTTAACGCTGCGTTGACCACATCTGACTTAAATTCATTGTGAGGTAGCGACATGGAAAACTGGATTGGTATTGATTGTGGTGGCACGGTTCTGAAAGCAGGCGTGTATGACCGATCAGGAAAAGAGATTGGCGTCAGCCGTCGGAGTTTAACTGTACTGACCCGTGAGCCAGGCTGGGCGGAACGCGATATGCCCCTGCTCTGGCAAGCTTGCTGCGAAGTGATTCAGGATGTGCTGGCTAAAACTGCTATCGCTCCTGCTTCTGTTGGTGGCGTTGCGATTTCAGCACAAGGCAAAGGACTCTTTCTTCTCGATAAACAGCAACAGCCACTTGGCTACGGCATTCTCTCATCCGATCAACGTGCGCTGAAGATAGTTCGTCAGTGGCAACAAGAGGGCATTCCGCAACAACTGTATCCCGTGACACGACAAACCTTATGGACTGGCCATCCGGCTACGATCTTGCGTTGGGTCAAAGACAATGAGCCAGAGCGTTATGCGCAGATTGGCGCCATTCAAATGGGGCATGACTTCTTACGCACCTGTCTGACCGGCGAAGTTGCGTGCGAAGAAACCAATATCTCTGAATCGAATTTCTACAATATGGAAGCTGGAGAATATGACGAGAAACTTCTCGAGTTGCTCGGGATTCCGGAAATTTTACCAGCATTACCGAAGATTGTTCGTTCATCAGAAGCTGCTGGGCGGGTAACAGAAACTGCCGCAAAACAAACCGGATTATTAGCTGGAACACCGGTATTTGGCGGTTTGTTTGATGTGGTTTCTACAGCTTTGTGTGCTGGTTTACAAGATGAACAAACACTGAATGCGGTGATGGGAACCTGGTCTGTGATCAGCGGTGTGACTGACCATATCGATCATAACCAGAGTGATCCGTTTGTTTATGGTTCTTATGCAGAACCAGGAAAATATATCGTTCATTCAGCGAGCCCGACCTCAGCCGGCAATCTGGAATGGTTTATCAAACAGTGGGGCATTACTGATTATCAATCGATCAATCGTGATGTCGCGTCGCTGCCGAAAGCAGAATCCAACCTCTTCTTTGTTCCTTTCTTATATGGATCAAACGCTGGTTCCGGCATGACTGCAGGCTTCTATGGTTTACAGGCGATGCATGAACGTCGGCACATGCTGCAGGCCATCTATGAAGGGGTGGTGTTCAGCTGCATGACACACCTGAATTTTGTTCGGAAACGTTTCCCTCATGCAACGCATATGCGTCTGACTGGTGGGCCTGCTCGTTCCGCTGAGTGGATGCAAATCTTCGCTGATGTCAGCGGATTTGAACTCGAATTACCACAAATTGAAGAAACCGGCTGCTTAGGTGCTGCGCTGGCAGCCATGGTTGGTGGTGGTGCATACCCTGATTTCGCGGCAGCACTGAAAGCATTCCAGCCAAAACAAATTGTGGTGCGACCCGATGTGTCAGTCTACGAAAAATACCAACTGAAACTCGCTAAATATCAGCAACTCGTGAACAAGCTCGCTGAGTTTCAATCTATCTCTGAATCTATTGTATAACTGGGAAAGTAGTGCCAATGACTAAACCGCTTTTACAACTCGCGCTTGACCACACCTCACTCCCTGAGGCGTTGGAAGCCGTGAAGGTTTTACATCCTTATATCGACATTATTGAATCAGGCACCATTCTCTGCGTCTCTGAAGGCATGAAAGCAGTTCGTGAACTGCGTACTTTATATCCGGATCACATTCTGGTTTGTGATCTGAAAGTTGCTGATGCAGGTGAAATGCTGGCGAACGAAGCCTTCAATGCTGGTGCAAACTGGATGACCGTGATCTGCGCGGCGCCACTGGCAACGATGGCATCAGCACAAAAAGTTGCCGCGGCTCGTAATTGTGAAATTCAGATTGAACTCTTCGGCCATTGGACAATTGAAGACGCTAAAGAGTGGGTGAAGCTCGGTATCACGCAAGCCATTTATCACCGTGGGCGTGATGCACAGGCGAGCGGTCAAACTTGGGGTCAGAAAGATCTCGATTTGATGAAGCAACTTTCTGATGTCGGCATTCAATTATCGGTTACCGGTGGCATCACTCCTGAAGATTTACATCTCTTCTGTGATATTTCAGTCAAAGCATTTATTGCTGGACGAGCACTGGCACAAGCACCGGATCCGGCTGAATCAATCGATGCAATTTGGGGTGAATGATCATGCGTAAAAACCCAATCGGAATCTATGAAAAAGCACTGGCTAAAAACTTAAGCTGGCCTGAGCGTTTTGCAGTGGCTAAAGCCTGTGGTTTCGACTTTGTTGAAATCTCTATTGATGAAACTGATGAGCGTTTGTCACGTCTGAAATGGACGAAAGAGGAACGTCTGGCCGTACTCAGCGCCATGCTGGAAAGCGGCCTGCATATTCCATCTATGTGTTTATCTGCACACCGTCGTTTCCCGTTTGGCAGCCACGATGAAGCAATCCAGACGAAAGCCAAAGAGATCATGATTGATGCGATTGAACTCGCAAAAGATCTCGGTATTCGCACCATCCAACTGGCTGGTTATGACGTCTATTACGAAGAACAGGATGCAGGCACACACCAACGTTTTATCGATGGGATCAAGTGGGCGGTTGAGAAGGCTGCTGCCTCACAAGTGATGTTAGCTGTTGAAATCATGGACACGCCTTACATGAAC
>QKFI01000395.1 GCA_003251455.1 Tolumonas sp. | reverse complement strand
CTGCTGTTGTTCTTCTGTATGTGGCAGATCGAACGTCACCGACCGGCGATAACCGCCTTTTTCTGCTAGGTGGATCAGCGTTCCGATAGTGACCGGGTTCATTGTTTTACCGAAAGATTGCCAGTGTTGATCGATTGATGCTGGACCGTTGTACTTTTCTCCTCCACTGCTCCATGCGTTCCATGTTGCCATGCCTGCTCCGCTGGTGGCGTGATGTATTGCCATGCCCACTTTGATCCAGTCGTCATAATCACAATCAGGATCACAATTTTTTAGCATGTTACCGATCTCGTCATCGGTGACATCAAGTGATTCACCATTCAGCGATACACGATAATGATCTGGCTTTTTCAGCAACGCCAGCAAAGCAGGAGGAATAGGCGTTAAGTCGTCTGGATTTCCTTTTTGCTTTTCGTATGTTGCTCCGCTTTTGTGGATGCTTCCGCATCCGCACACATAGCCGGAAACTTTGAAATCGATCCCTTTGTATTCATTCAGATGGCTCAATAGTGAGATCGGCGGCTCATTTTTGAAATAGATATGCAGTCCGCCGCCGCCAGTTTCGACTACAAAGGAGGATTCCTTGACATAGTCGATTCCGGTTGCTTTGCATAACTTTTCGTAGGATTCAAAACCGCCGTTGCGTTTATCAATGTCGATCACTAAGTTGTTATCGACGCACACGCCAAAACCGGTATCAAACTGTCCCATTGATACCATTGTTTCTATTTGCTCTTCTGACCAATGAGGGACTTGTTGCCAGCTTGAGATCCTAGGGTGTTTCCCTACCGCCTGACAATTTTCATCTCCACAGCCACATGAACCATCTGAATTAATAGGCCACAAAGGAAAGATGCGAAACCCAGCCTCAAGGTAATCGTAAATGTAATTTGATGCCGCCATTATTGCGCGTCCTTATCTTGTTGCTCCAACCACGCAGAAACTTTTTGTACCGTGCTATATTTTGGCTCGGTTCCACCGTTCATCATGCGGTAGATAGCGTTGTAGTGCACTCCGCACTGCGCTGCTACTGCTTTCAGGTTCATAGGCGCTAGTCGTTGTTTGATTTGTTCTAATGTCATCATTTTTTAATATCCTGTTATTTTTTTTGCGGTTGATGTTGACACTATAAATTGTATGGCGTACATTTGCAACATCAAAACGAAATAACAGGGGAAACAATATGGGCGTTGGCGTTGTAGTGATAGGAAGAAGCGGGACTGGTAAATCTACCAGTATTCGCAACCTTGATCCTGAAAAAACATTGTTAATTCAGGTTATTAAAAAAGCATTACCATTCCGGTCAGTAGCGTGGAAACCTTGGGATAAGTCAACCAAGACTGGGTCTATTGCAGTGACAGACAAGTCATCAAACATCGTTGCAGCGATTATCCGGGCAAAAGATAACGGTAAATCAATCATCGTAATTGACGATTTTCAGTACCTGATGGCGAACGAGTTCATGAGCCGAAGCGCAGAGCGCGGTTATGACAAGTTCACTGACATTGCGCGCCATGCATGGGACGTCATGAGCGCAGTGCTATCGGTTGATGATGATGTCCGGGTTTACATATTGACGCACTCGGATACCGACGAGTACGGTCAAAACGCCAAGATGAAAACTATCGGCAAGATGCTTGATGAAAAAATCGTACTTGAAGGAATGGTAACTATCGTATTGAAATCAACGCGATCCGATGATGGCTATTTTTTCTCAACACAAAACGATGGGACTGATACGGTTAAATCCCCGATCGGCATGTTTGAAAGCGAATTAATTGTGAACGACATTGCAGAAATCGACGCAACGATCTGCGAATATTACGGCATAGAAAACAAAAAACAGGAGCAAGCAGAATGAAACTGTACGAAATAACCGAACAACTGCGCGAACTGATGGCGATGGATGATGTACCTGCTGAGCAATTGCAGGACACGCTAGACATGGTAAACGAAGAGTTCGAGCAAAAAGCAGAACAAGTGGCTGCATTTATCCGTGAATTGAGTCTCGATTCAGAAGGATATAAATCAGAAATCGAACGCCTTTCAGATCGCAAGAAAGCCATCGACAATAAAATTGACAGTATGAAAGACTACTTGCGCGTTAACATGCAAGCGGCTGACATGACGAAAATCAAAGGTAAGCTATTTACCATCACGCTTGGTTCGCCAACTGAAACTGTTTACGTTGCTGATTCAGCGTTGCTGCCAGACGGTCTGGTTTATATCAAACGTGAACCGAATAAGACTGATATCAAAGCGCAATTGAAATCAGGCGCAGAGATTGAAGGATGCGCCCTAGTTCAAGGCAAGGCGCGATTAACCATTAAGTAATTCTATTTTTATCTGCAAATCTACATTCGAGATCTGCAAATTTTCATTCACTAAGTAAGGAATTTTTTCATGAGCTTCTGGACTAAATCAACTGGCGAAACACTGAGCAAACAAACAGCAACAGCAGAATTTCAGGCGCAAACAGACCTGCCGCCAATTCCAGATAAAACAATTGTCAAAGCGGCTGCAACAGAAATTAAGTGGGATGTTTTTACCAAAGATTCGCCAGACGGTAAAACGTTGAACGGTGAGCGTTATATAAATATCCGCTGGGACGTGATCGACGGTGAATATCAAAAGCGCGTTATATTCCAAAAGATCAAGGTGTCATCTGCGCAAGAAAAAACACGCGATAACGCTATCGACATGCTGGCAGCAATCGACATGAACGCAAGTGGCGGTAAGCTGATGACGCTTGGACGTGAGCCGTCAGACATGGAATTGATGACGCTGTTAGCCAACAAGCCAATGCATTTACGGCTGCGAGTCTGGACAAGCCAAGACAAGACAGCGTCAGGAAATTGGATTGACGCGGTATCAAGTGCAAAAGGTGGCAAGACAGCACAGCGTAGCGCAACAACTGCGCCAATCGTAGCAACTCCGGCACCGGAAGTTCCTGCGGAAGATGAAGAGTTGGATTTCTAAAAAATAATAACCGACAAGCCCCATTCGTGGGGCTTTTTAATCTACGGGGTAGGCCATGCAGTGCATAAGAGCAAGATGGTACGAACACAGAAATGTAAACGGATCTGAGCGTTTAAAGCAGATCAACGAGTTATCAGCCAGGCTGAAAAAGTACATGCTTTCATATGTTGCCAAGTCGTACAAGATTTACAAAGCAGGCGAGATGCTGGAAGGATACAAAGCAATTGACGGCATTGTTAAGCATGAAGGCAGAAATATGCTGCTGGCTGTTTATCCAGAGGCTAAACCAGATCTCGGAGAAATATCTCGCATAATGCAGCTATCAAGCCTGCTATCAAAACAAGGCAATGTGCTGCATGAATGCATATGCTTTACGTTGTCAGGTCATGAGATTGTCAGCAAGGTTATCGAATACGATCAGTTTGCCGGATACCAAGAGGAAGACACTTACAATTTTATATTGAGCGATGAACCTCCAGATGCTGAAGAGTGCAGTGAGTGTAATGATTGCATTCATTCTGCGCTTTGTTCTGGTAACAATCTACCCGTTGTGAATTGTGGATCATGCTGCAACAACGGAATGCCGTCCTGTTCGAGATGTTCAGAAAATAACATGCACATCTTCCACCCTGTGTTTATGACTAATTCAGGTTTCGAAGTAGTGAATGTTGATGCTGAAAATATGGTTATTGAATACGATAGTTTTTATTCAGTGAATAACAAACTGCTTCGCCTGAAAGATAAAGAAAAGCCGTGTTTAACATCGCAAGAATTAACAAAGACATGGGCGCAAGATATGAGCATGGATGATCCATTCGTTAAGTTGATGGCGAGATTTAACGGAACCATCACTGCATTAGAAAAGGACGTCGATCAATGAAACTAACACCAAGATGGTATCAGCAAGAAGCGCATGACGCCGTGATAGCATGGGTTAGAAAGTGCTACGATCCATGCTTGCTTGATTGCCCAACCGGATCAGGTAAATCGATCATTGTAGCCATGATTGCGCACACTATTCACAAAATGAGCGGTAAAAAAATATTGTGCCTTGCGCCATCAAAAGAACTGGTTCAGCAAAACAGGGAAAAGTATCTATTAACAGGTGAGCCTGCGTCTATGTTTTCTGCAAGCGCGGGTCGAAAGGAAACAAAAAATAATGTTGTTTTTGGTTCTCCGCTGACAGTTGCTAATAATTTAAATAAATTCGGCGCTAATTACTCGGCAGTCATCATCGATGAAGCGCATGGATTAACTCCAACGCTGATCAGTATTATCGACTATATGCGCTCTGAAAATCCTAAATTACGCGTCATAGGGCTGTCTGCAACGCCGTACCGCATGGGCACTGGCTACATATACCGAAACCACTACAAGACTGGCGCGTTAGATCAAGATCTGGCGATAGACCCATTTTTCGGCATGTTGGTGTATGACATTGATGCAAGAATGCTGATCGCAGAAGGATACCTTAGTCAGCCGGTTTTTATGGCTGCGAGCGACAAATATGACACTAGCGCGTTGACTCTAAATAGACTAGGACAGTTCAGTAGCGAAAGCGTAGATCGCGCATTCGTCGGACAAGGAAGAAAGACAAGCCGGATCATTGCCGATGTGGTTGATCGGTCAGTCGATAAAGAAGGAGTAATGATCTTTGCTGCTACTATTCAGCACGCAAAAGAGTGTATGGAGTCGTTACCGCCTGACATATCATCATTTGTTACTGGTGATACAAAAAAACAAGATCGGGAAGCAATTATCGAACGCTTCAAGAAAAAGCAGATCAAGTACATCGTCAATGTGGCAGTGTTAACAACTGGTTTTGATGCGCCACATGTTGATCATATTGCCATTATGCGTGCGACTGAATCTGTCGGCTTGCTACAGCAGATCATAGGGCGCGGGTTACGTGTGACTGATACAAAAAAAGAATGCCTGATCTCTGACTATGCGGAAAATATTGAACGGCATTGCCCACATGGTGATATTTTTGATCCTGAAATAAAGACCAACAGAAAATCAGAAAGCGCTCATATCTCAGTTAAGTGTCCACTATGTGGGAATGAAAATAATTTTGCACTGCGAAAAAATCCAGACGGTTTTGGAATTGATGTGGACGGATTTTTTATTGATGCAGCAAACAATCGAATTGAGACAGATCAAGAAGGCGTTTTCATGCCAGCGCATTACGGGCGACGATGCCAAGGTTTAAAAATAGAACATGGGCACGTTTCGCAGTGCAGCTATAAGTGGGCGTTTAAAGTGTGCGATTGCGGCCATGAAAACGACATCACAGCTAGATATTGCAGTAAGTGCAGAGCGGAAATTGTGGATCCTAATGAAAAATTAAGGCTTGAGGCAATCAAGCTAGAGAAAGATCCATATCGCGTGCGCTTTGCATCTGTGCAGATGTGGCGGTTTAA
>QKFI01000088.1 GCA_003251455.1 Tolumonas sp. | reverse complement strand
GCATTATAGGGAGCAAATTTTTTCTGGCAACCCCTTATTTCTCTCTTTCGTATCGTTCGCTCTAAAAATAAGCGATTCGAGCAATCTTTGTCTGAATCGCTTATTTTTTGTCTCACTTTACTGTTTTACAAACAGATTATCGTCTTGAATATCCAGCGTCATTGGTTTGCCAGGTGTAACCTTGCCCGAAAGTATCAACTGTGCGAGTGGATTTTCGACCTGATGTTGTATCGCACGTTTCAATGGTCGAGCTCCATATACCGGATCAAATCCAGCTTCAGCTAAATGATTTAGTAATGAATCACTCAACTCGACTTTATAGCCAATATCTTCAAGTCTACGCATCAAGCCTTTCAGCTGGATTTTTGCGATCGATTGAATGTGTTCAGCACCTAGCGGATGGAACACAACAGTATCATCGATGCGGTTTAAAAACTCTGGTCTGAAACTTCTTTCCAAAACGTCCATCAGTATTGACTTCATTTCTGTATAGTTCATTTGCTGATGATGTTCTTGTATCAGATCTGAACCAAGATTCGATGTCATAATGACAACAACATTTCGGAAATCTACGGTCCGCCCTTGTCCATCCGTCAAACGACCGTCGTCCAATACTTGTAACAAGATATTGAATACATCCGGATGCGCTTTTTCGACTTCATCTAGTAAAACAACAGAATATGGTTTGCGTCTTACAGCCTCAGTCAGATATCCACCTTCTTCATATCCCACATATCCAGGAGGAGCTCCGACTAAACGAGAAACAGAATGTTTCTCCATGAACTCGGACATATCGATACGTACCATTGCATCTTGTGTATCAAATAAGAATTCAGCTAATGCCTTACAAAGTTCAGTTTTCCCAACCCCTGTTGGACCAAGGAACAAAAACGATCCAATTGGACGCATTGGATCAGACAATCCAGCACGACTTCTTCTGATTGCATTTGAAATGGCATTCACAGCTTCATCTTGCCCAATTACACGCTCATGTAATTTTTCTTCCATACGCAAAAGTTTTTCTCGCTCCCCTTCCAGCATTCTTGCAACAGGGATCCCCGTCCAACGAGATAATACTTCTGCGATTTCGGCATCCGTTACCCGATTCCGTAATAAGGTTTGCTCCTGCATTTCAGCTTGAGAAGCCAGATCAAGCTGCTTTTCAAGCTCAGGGATCAAGCCATAATGCAATTCAGACATTTTTGCCAAATCACCAGCGCGTCGGGCTACATCCAGATCTTGCCTTGCTTGCTCTAACTCAGCTTTGATGTGTTGTGTGCCTGCAAGTGCTGCTTTTTCCGCTTTCCAGATTTCCTCAAGTTCATTGTATTCACGCTCTTTCTCGGCCAACTCATTTCGTAGAATATCGAGACGCTGAATACTGGCATTATCTGATTCTTTCATTAATGCCTGTTGTTCCATTTTTAGTTGAACGATGCGGCGGTCTAACCGATCTAACTGTTCTGGTTTTGAATCAATCTGCAGGCGAATGCTGGAGGCTGCTTCATCAATCAGATCGATAGCTTTATCCGGTAATTGCCTATCGGATATATATCTGTGTGACAGCGTTGCAGCTGCGACGATCGCTGGATCGGTGATTTGCACATGGTGATGCAGCTCATACCGCTCTTTCAAACCGCGTAAAATCGCGATGGTATCTTCAACACTTGGCTCTTCCACCAATACCTTTTGGAAACGACGTTCCAGTGCCGCATCTTTTTCCACATATTGCCGGTATTCATCAAGGGTGGTCGCACCAACGCAATGTAATTCACCTCGCGCCAATGCAGGCTTCAGCATGTTACCGGCATCCATCGCGCCTTCAGCCTTGCCAGCCCCCACCATCGTGTGCAACTCATCGATAAAGAGAATGATGTTCCCTTCTTGTTTCGCCAGATCAGTCAGCACTGCTTTCAAGCGTTCTTCAAATTCACCTCTGTATTTAGCGCCTGCCAGCAAAGCTCCCATATCCAAAGAAAGTACTCTTTTATTTTTGAGTCCTTCAGGAACTTCACCATTAATGATCCGTTGAGCAAGCCCTTCGACAATCGCAGTCTTACCAACACCAGGTTCACCAATTAGCACCGGGTTATTTTTAGTTCTACGCTGTAATACTTGTACAGTACGGCGAATCTCATCATCACGACCTATCACGGGGTCAAGTTTGCCCTGCTCTGCTCGTTCAGTCAGATCAATGGTATATTTTTCTAATGCCTGACGTTTTTCTTCAGCCGCCTGATCTGTGACTTTTTCACCACCTCGGATCTTATCGATCGCTTCATTTAATTTCTCTTTCGTCACACCTTGCTGGCGTAAGATTTCCCCTAACACACCGCGATCGTCCAGAGCTGCTAATACAAACAACTCCGAGGATATAAATTGGTCTTGCCGTTGCTGTGCAAATTTATCGCACATATTGAGCAATCGTCCGAGCTGAGGAGAAATCTGGATATCACCATCAACACCTGACACCCGAGGCAGACGATCTAATTCAGTGGTTAATCGTTGTTTCAAGCTATCAATATTGCAGCCGATAAGTGTTAATAGCGGACGTGTGGAGCCACCCTGTTGATCTAACAAGGCAGACATCATATGTAATGGTTCGATGAACTGATGATCGCGTCCTAATGCTAATGATTGAGCATCAGAAATAGCGACTTGGAATTTACTGGTGAGACGATCTAAACGCATCCCGACACCTCTTTACTCATTTAAATCTGATCACAATGATCATTTACTATGAGTATAAAATGGGGGTGTAAGATGCGCTTTCAAGTAGAGATGATTAAAAATTAACCGTAAGCCAGATCAAACCCGCCATCCGGCCAGTTTGTCCATCACGACGATAAGAATAAAATTGATCAGGATTACTGTAAGTACAGCAATCTCCCCCATAGACCTTATTGATCCCTAGAGACTGAAGACGTTGTATCGCGAGCAAAAAGATATCAGCTAACCATTTATTCTGGCGGTATGGGGTAAAAGCCCGTACGGCATCTGGATGTTTCTGCATAAAAGCAGCCCTGACCTCATCACCGACCTCAAATGCTGTTGGTCCGATTGCTGGACCAAGCCATACCAAAATACTCTCAGGAGCAACATTCATTGCTATAACTGTTGCTTCAATCACACCTTCACATAATCCGCGCCATCCGGCATGTGCAGTTGCAACAACCTGGCCAGCCGTATCACAAAAAAGTAAAGGTAAACAATCGGCAGTCATAACTGTCAATGGAAGATTGAGCAAACTCGTTACAGCTGCATCAGCAGTCGGGATCAGATTTTCCTGCACAGACACGGCATGATAAACATCAATGCCATGAACCTGATTTAACCAAATCGGTTTTTCCCGTAACCCTAATTCCTGATTAAGTAAAGCTCGATTACGCTTTACAACATCCGGATCATCACCTACATGCGCACCAAGATTTAACCCTTGATAAACACCTGAGCTAAATCCTGCATCCCGCGTTGTGAAACATGCCTTCACATTTTTAGGCGCAGGCCAATTAACACAAATTAAATCCATACGATATCATCCGGATGTTCTTCAGAATCAATCCGCAACACGTTAATTAGCTCAACCATATCTTCAGGAATTGGGGAATGCCACTCCATCTCTTCACCAGTAATAGGATGAATCAATTTCAACATCGTTGCATGGAGTGCCTGTCTCCGGAAGGTACGGAGATAATCACTTAGTTCCTTCGATGCATTGCGAATAGGTCTTAAACGACCGCCATAGACGGGATCACCAACCAATGGATGATTGATATGCGACATATGTACACGGATTTGATGGGTGCGACCTGTTTCTAAGCGCAACCGTAATCTTGTATGCGCGCGAAAACGTTCTGCAACACGATAATGTGTCGTTGCTGGTTTACCCATTGGGTTAACCGCCATCATCGTCCGCTGCGTTGCATGACGACTGATTGGTTCACTGACGGTACCACCACCAGTCATATGACCGACCACAATCGCTTCGTACTCACGTGTAATACGTCGTTTTTGCAACGCAGAAACCAAACGAATTTGTGTAGGGATTGTTTTAGCAACAACCATCAACCCTGTTGTGTCTTTGTCCAAACGATGGACAATCCCAGCACGCGGTACCTCTGCCAATGCAGGATACCGGTATAAAAGGCCGTTCAGCACAGTACCATCCGGCGTACCAGCACCAGGATGAACAACTAACCCTTCTGGTTTATCAATCACCAATAGATGTTCATCTTCATAAACAACATTAAGAGGCACATCTTGGGCTTGCCAGCGAGTGTCTTCGGCAATTTCAGTCACGATTTCAACACTCTGGCCTTCCATGACTTTTTCTTTCGGAAGGCGGCAAATATTGCCATTCACGAGAACTTTCCCGTCCAAAACCCATTCTTTAATTCGTGTACGTGAATAATCGGAAAATAGCTCTGCTAGCACCTGATCAAGGCGTTTGCCTGCCTGTTCAGGAGTGACAGTTCCCATTAGTTCTATTGATTGGCTCATGTTTTGTCTCAGTATTTAACGAGGCTTAGCGCTAAGAATAGTGCATTGTATCTTTTCTTTTATGTGAGCATAACGGATACTTCACTCACCATGGCAATAAGAAGCAAATTCCAATGCAAAGAGTAGTGCGTTTATTTCCTACAATGCTATTAGCATTTTCTTTAATGGCTGGTTGTTCATCATCTGGGAACAAACCTCAAATTCCTGATGAGCCATTAGAAGTTTTGTATAAACAAGCGCAAAGTAAGCTTAACAGCGGTGATTATGAAAAAGCATCACAAATCCTGGAAGCGCTAGATTCGAGATATCCTTTTGGGCCTTACGCAACGCAAGTACAAATGCAGCTCATCTATGCATATTATAAGAATGGAGATACAGCACAGACTGTTGCGAACATCGATCGATTTATACGTTTAAATCCAACGCATAAAGATATTGATTATATTTACTATATGCGTGGCCTTGCAAATATGCAGGAAGATTATAACTTCTTCCATGATGTTTTTGGAATGGACAGATCTGAGCGCGATCCAAGTTACGCACGTCAAGCATTTCGCGATTTTCAAACTATCCTGAAAAATTACCCACAAAGTATTTATGCATCAGATGCAAGAACACGTGCGGTTTATCTCAAAAATCGGCTGGCCAAGCATGACTTAGCTATTGCAAATTACTATATGAAAAGAGAGGCATGGCTCTCTGCTGCGAACAGAGCAAAGTATCTGATAGAGAATTATCCAGACACTGAGATGACTCAATCTGCTTTAGAGATTATGGTTCAGGCATATGACAAGATGGCATTATCTGATTTATCCAAACATGCCCGGATGATGCTTACTGCAAACTTTCCTGATAGCGCTATCCTGAAACAATAAAACTCTGAAAACTAACTTCTCTTGGTAGGTATAGTTGAAAGCTATACCTACT
>QKFI01000089.1 GCA_003251455.1 Tolumonas sp. | reverse complement strand
CGGATTCATCACAGCCATCAGGTTTAAGGCCTGTACAACATCAGGACAGTTCTGGCAGCTTAAAGAAATATAGGTTTCAAAAACAAATTCACCCGGCAAATTACGGATCTGCTCAAGCACTTCCGGAGAAGTTTTTGGCGGATATCCACCTGCCTGTAATAAGGCCAGTACCAGAGAAGTAAATTCATGACCCATTGGCAAACCAGCAAAGGTAATGCCCATATCTTCACCAACACGCGTAACTTTGAAAGAAGGCTTACGCACATTCGCTTCATTATCAAATTTCAGAGCAATCTTGTCTGATTGTTCTTGGATATCTTTCAGTAGTGACTCTAACTCGCGAGATTTATCACTGTCATCAATGGACGCAGTGATCTCAATGTTATGAGTCAGGTTGGCCATATAGCCTTTGATTTGTGATTTTACATTTGCGTCTAACATGGTTTCAGTCTCTCGTGATTTAAAGCCGGATAAAAAATTGCCGGGCTAACCCGGCAATTCGATAAAGCTGGATTAGATTTTACCAACCAGGTCCAGAGATGGAGCCAGAGTTGCTTCACCTGGAGTCCATTTAGCTGGGCAAACTTCACCCGGATGCGAAGCAACATACTGAGCTGCCTGAACTTTACGCAGCAGTTCTTTCGCGTCACGACCGATACCGTTGTCGTGGATTTCACACAGTTTGATCTGACCTTCTGGGTTGATCAGGAAAGTACCACGATAAGCCAGACCTTCTTCTTCGATCATCACTTCGAAGTTACGAGTAATCGCGCCTGTTGGGTCGCCCAGCATTGGGTAGCCGATTTTCTTGATAGTGTCAGAAGCGTCGTGCCATGCTTTGTGAGTGAAATGAGTGTCAGTAGATACTGAGTAGATTTCCACGCCCAGTTTCTGGAATTCAGCGTAGTTGTCAGCCAGGTCACCCAGCTCAGTTGGGCAAACAAAAGTGAAGTCAGCTGGATAGAAGAAAACTACTGACCATTTGCCTTTCAGATCTTCGTTAGTTACAGGAACAAATTTACCATCGTGATAAGCCATAGTAGCAAATGGTTTGATTTCAGTATTAATCAAGGACATGTGGAACTCCTTTCTGTTTAGGTTGTTTCGTTTATTTAAGAGCACCGTGCTCCGATGTGTTTATACTGACCGAAAACGCTGATTGGAGCTAATAGTTGTAAACTATTTGTTTAATAGGTTTTACCTATTTAACAAGAGTGGATAAAAGCTTACTAACATTATGGCTATTATTCCACTCCAAATAGGTCCGTTTAACAGAAGAAGTGAACTATCTTACTGATTTCATGAAAAATAAAAAACCAGCAGAGTTACGCTGCTGGTTTTTAGGAAAGTTAAGAAGAATTAAGAAATGTTATTATTCGGTTGCTTCTGATGCGACAGATTCTGATTCACTGTCTTCAGCAAAGTATTCTCTTGTCAGTTTCAGAATCACCGGGCTTAGCAACAGTAAAGATAATAAGTTAGGAATTGCCATTAAACCATTCAGGGTATCTGCAACTAACCACGCAAAATCCAGTTGTGTAATTGCACCAAACGGTACAGCAACAACCCAGAAAATACGGAACGGTAATACCGCTTTACGGCCAACCAGATAAATCCAGCATTTTTCGCCGTAGTAGCTCCAACCAAGAATCGTGGTGAAAGCAAAAACAACCAGAGCAATGGTCAGCAATACACCACCAAAGCCAGGCAACGCTGATTCAAAAGCTGCCGCAGATAACGCTGCGCCACTCTGACCAGCTGTCCAGACGCCTGAACTAATAATAACCAAACCAGTCGCAGTACAAACAATCAATGTATCTATGAAAGTACCCAGCATCCCGATCAAACCAGAGCGAACCGCATTGTTTGTAGTCCCTGCAGCCTGTGCAATACCCGCCGTACCAAGACCGGCTTCGTTTGAGAAAATACCACGCGCAACACCAAAACGAATCGCCATCATGACAGCAGAACCTGCAAAACCACCGGCAGCAGCAGCAGGCGTAAAGGCATAAGTAAAAATCAAAGAGAATGCATGTGGAATCTCAGAAATGTTCAGGCATAAAACGATAAATGAACAAATTACATAGGTCACACACATAAATGGAACCAATGCTTCTGCTACTTTACCAATGCGTTTCACACCACCTAATGTCACCAGAGCAACAGCAACGGTTGTGACAACACCAGTCACCCAAGTAGGAACCTGTAATGTGCTTTCCAGCGCCTGAGCCATACTGTTTACCTGCACCATGTTGCCGATACCGAAACCAGCGAGACCACCAAACACAGCAAACAGGAAACCTAACCAAGCCCAGTTACGACCCAAACCATTTTTGATGGCGTACATTGGGCCACCAATGTGTTCACCCTCTTTATCTTTTTCACGGAAATGTACAGCCAGTAAAACCTCTGAATATTTAGTTGCCATACCAACTAAAGCCGTACACCACATCCAGAATAAAGCTCCAGGGCCACCCATGAAGATAGCAGTAGCAACACCCGCAATATTACCGGTTCCGACAGTTGCAGCGAGACAAGTCATCAACGCCTGGAATGGGCTGATCTCACCTGACTCTCCAGCATTTTTCTTTCTGCCTTGCCACATTAAACCAAAGCCAGCACCAATTTTACGGAGTGGCATCAAACGCAGCATGAGCATTAAAAACAGACCGGTACCTAGGATCATCACCAACATTGGCGCACCCCAGACGATACCGTTCAGATCGTTTACCAGACCTTGTAGGTATTCCATTGAAAACATCTCCATTTATATAAGGGATTACATTTTGCCTGCCTTTAGAATTTACTCGCCAATAATAACACTTTTACAGAATAATTATCTTTTTATAATATTTATAAAAAACAAAAAGCCTTCAAAATCTAGAAAAATTTGAAGGCTTAATATTTTATGCTGTTTCTTTTTTCGCAATTTCCAGATAAATTTCGCGTAATCTTTGAGCAACTGGACCCGGTTTTCCATCACCGACAGGTTTTCCATCGATGCTAACAACTGGCCATACAAACGTTGTAGCAGAAGAGATAAATGCTTCTTTTGCATGATAAGCTTCATCAGGCGTAAACAGACGCTCTTCCACTTTAATGCCATCACGCTCAGCTAACAGCAATAAAGATTTACGTGTAATGCCGTGCAGAATATCGTTGCTTAAAGGGCGGGTAACCACAGTATTATCTGCTAAAACGATATAAGCGTTACTTGAACTACCCTCAGTGATAAAACCATTTTCCACTAAGAAAGCATCATCAGCATCATTTGCATGTGCATATTCTTTTGCCAGACATGGAGCCAGCAGACCAACCGTCTTAATATCACGACGATGCCAGCGAATATCAGGCATAGTCACAACTTTAATGCCTTTCGCTGCATTCGGATGATTGATAACTGGGCGAGCTTGAGTAAATAGCACCAGTGTTGGCTTCACTTCAGCATCAGGGAATGCAAAGTCACGGTCGCCAGCATTACCACGGCTGATTTGCAGGTAAATACCACCTTCAACCAGATTATTCTTCTGGATCAGCTCTTCGTGGATCGCTTTTAACTGAGCAGCAGATACAGGCATCGCGATTGAAAGCTCTTTCAGAGAACGCTCTAAACGTGCTAAGTGACCATCAAATTCCAGTAATTTGCTGTTCAATACAGCAGTCACTTCATAGACTGCATCCGCAAATAAAAAGCTTTAGCATCTGCTTCATTTACATATTGTCCATCGACATAAACAATCCGACTCATGTCTGACTCCTTAACTCAAATATTCTGTCTTCAGCCCCAGAGGTCAACTTCTGGTAAATGCATTTCATTACCGGAATAATCAAATCCGGCTTCGCGATCTTTATCCAGCAACAACGGTCCATCCAGGTCTACGACCTGAGCACCTTGTGCGACAACAAACGCAGGCGCCATTGCCAGGGAGGTAGCCAGCATACAACCAACCATGATTTTCATGCCGGCAGCTTCAGCTTTCTGACGCAACGCGATTGCTTCGGTTAAACCACCTGTTTTATCCAACTTGATGTTGATCATGTCGTACAAGCCGACCAGCGCATCAAATGTCGAGCTGTCATGGCAAGACTCATCCGCACAGATTGGAATTGGTCTTGGCAAATCTTTCAAAATCGCATCTTTACCTGCAGGTAAAGGCTGCTCAATCATTTCCACACCCAGCTTCTGTAATTCAGGCACTAACTCACGATAAAGTTGTTCATCCCAGCCTTCGTTCGCATCAACAATAATGCGGGCATTCGGAGAGCCGCGACGCACCGCAGCAACACGATCAAGATCGCCTTCACCTGCTAACTTTAATTTTAGTAGAGGACGCATCGCATTTGCTTCTGCAGCAGCCTGCATTTTTTCGGGTGTATCAAGAGAAAGGGTATAGGCCGTTAACAAATTTTGTGGCACAGAGAGACCCAGAGTATCCCAAATCCGCAGTCCCTTTGATTTACTCTCGAGATCCCAGAACGCACAGTCAACAGCGTTACGCGCAGCACCTGCAGGCATCGCACTTTGCAAACCAATACGATCCAGACCATCCCGAATTGCAGGGATCATCGCTTCAATTTCAGCAATCACACCCTGTACGGATTCCCCATAGCGTGCATATGGAACACACTCTCCACGGCCGGTTTTTCCGTTCAAAGTCAATTCAACAACCACTACATCCGCAGCAGTTTTACTACCGCGGGAAATAGTGAATGAACCACGGATCGGCCAGCTTTCACTGAATACTCGGATCTCCATACCCATTCACCTTTAAATTACAGTTGATCTACGATGCGACCAACACCCTGACGGAATGGGTCAACTGTTGGTAAACCGTATTTTTCTTCGATGTCTGCCATCAGCTGGTTAGCTTCTTTTTCAGACAGTTTGGAAGTGTTCACTGAAATACCAACAAATTTAGCATTTGGATTAGTCAGTTTTGCCATCGCCAGATTCAGAGCCATACATTCGCCTAAATCAGGGATCGGATGTTCTACACCACGCATTTTCTGACGAGTTGGTTCGTGGCATAACACTAATGCATCAGCCTGAGCACCATGAATGATACCGGTAGTCACACCAGCAAAAGATGGGTGGAACAGTGAACCTTGACCTTCAATCACATCCCAATGGTCAGCATCGTTAGCAGGAGCCAGCACTTCGACAGCACCCGCGATGAAATCAGATACAACCGCATCGATACTTACACCTGAACCACTGATCAGAATACCGGTTTGGCCTGTTGCACGGAAAGTCGCTTTCTGGCCACGAGCCAGCATTTCTTTTTCAATCGCCAGTGCTGTATACATCTTGCCGCAAGAGCAATCAGTACCAACTGGTAATAAACGTTTACCTTCACGTTTCTTACCGCTAGCAACAGGGAAAGTTTGGGTAGGATGACGAACGTCAAACAGTTTACGACCCAGTTTATCAGCTAATGCTTTCAGTTCAGGAACATCAGACAGGCGATTATGCAGACCAGCCGCCAGATCCATACCAGCTTCCAGCGCTTCTTTTAAAATAGCGATCCATTTGTCAGAAATGATACCGCCACGGTTAGCCACACCAATCACAAGTGTTTTCGCACCAGCAGCTTTGGCTGCTGCAATATCCATATCCTGCAATTCACAGTCTGCATGGCAATCTTCCATACGGTATTGACCAACGCAATATTCTGGATGCCATTGTTTGATACCGATTGCCACTTTCGCAGCTAAAACATCATGGGCATCACCTAGAAACAGTAAATAAGGTTTTTGAATTTCCATGTTTATTACCTCTGAATAAAAAGTTATTAACTGACAAAGCGATACCACACCAGCATCAATCACTGGAATTGCATAATGTTGTGTACGTTTGTTGGGTAGATAATAAATATAGAAAGATAATTACGTCAATATTCTTCAAATAACAGAACATTGAACCAGATAAAAAAGAGTTGTCTAGCATATATATCTAATAATTCAGCAACTACGCGACATAATATTGCAAAGGTTGATTTATGTGTTTTTTCCCAGATAAAAAAACTACCAAAATAGAGAAAGTGCAGAATTAATCCTTTTGTATCATATAGTTATAGATTTTTGTGTTTAGAGAAAAAAATCTATTCTTTTGAATAATTACAGTGCAAAAATGAGTTTTTTGCGCCCCATAATGGATCGAAAACAACCTTATTTTATGATGCGAATTAATATGCATTTTTATTAAATATAAATTTAGGACCGAAACGAAATATTTTTTCCTGTAGAATAGACTCAAGATCGAACCACATCAGATTATTATATTTTTTTTCACACAGACAATAGATATATACACCACTTATATGTGAATTAACGGATTATTTGACATGAATAACCTCATTTTGTAAGCATACAAATCTAAGAAAACTTCTTTATCCAGGATGTATCATGAACCCGGCACATATCGAAATAGATCTTAATGCTCTCAGACATAACTTTAGCCAAATGCAGAAACTTGCTCCGAAAAGCAAAGTGATTGCAGTGGTAAAGGGAAATGCTTACGGACATGATGCTGTTTTAGTAGCAAAAACGCTGGATAAAGCAGACGCATTTGCCGTTGCAAGGCTAGAAGAGGCAGTACAACTTCGTGAGTCGGGTATCACGAAGCCCATATTACTCTTAGAAGGTTGCTTTAATGCAGAAGATCTGAAAATTGCGTCTCAGAACGAATGTCATACCGTCATTCATTGTCAGGAACAATTGAATGATTTTCTGAATACAAAATTACCGAAACAGATGAATGTGTGGCTGAAAGTCGATACAGGGATGCACCGTATCGGCGTTCAACCAGAACAGGTTGACACTTTTGTGCAGCAAATTACTTCATCAGAAAATCTGCAGGGCAATGTAAATTTCGTTAGCCATTTTTATATGGCAGATGAGCTCACATCTAAAATCACGCATAAACAATTAGAAAAATTCGTTGCTGTAACCAGCAAATACCCTGGTGAAAAAAGTCTGTCTAACTCCGCAGGCACCCTTTATTGGTCAGATGCACATTTTGACTGGATCAGACCCGGAATTTCTTTATACGGAATTTCACCGCGTAGCGACAGTCATGGCCAAAGAGAAGGGCTGGAACCTGTCATGACTCTGAAATCACAATTGATTGCCGTACGCGAGCATAAAGCAGGTGAAACAATCGGTTATGGTGGGAACTGGGTAGCTCCACGCGACACAAAGATTGGCGTTATCGCAATGGGTTATGGTGATGGTTATCCTAGAGTGGCGCCTAATGGAACACCTGTTTACATCAATGGCCGCCGCGTCACGATCGCTGGACGAGTGTCAATGGACATGATGACTGTAGATCTCGGTCCTGATAGCACAGATAAAGTTGGTGATGAAGTTGTCCTTTGGGGTAAAGAATTACCAGCTGAAATCGTGGCACAACACGTTGATACCATCGCCTATGAGCTTGTTATCAAGATCGCAAACCGGGTTAAACGTATTATCAAAGACTAAGAACCATGGCTGAACTGACACGATTGCAACCTTCTAGGATCTGGACTTATTTTGCACAAATCTGCCAGATCCCACATCCATCAAAGCATGAACAAGCGCTGAGCGAATGGATTATTCAGTTAGCAAAAGCGCATCGCTGCGAAATACTTCAGGATCAGAAAGGAAACCTGCTGATCCGGAAAAAACCTACCCAAGGTTGTGAAGCCGCTCCGGTGACGATCCTGCAAGCTCATCTGGATATGGTGTGTCAGGCAAACAAATCAACTTTGCACGAATTTGCCACAGATCCTATACAACCTTATATCGATGGGGATTGGGTTAAAGCAAAAGGTACAACATTAGGTGCTGATAATGGTATCGGACTTGCGTCATGCTTGGCGATCCTAACCGATCCTTCCATCAAACATGGTCCACTTGAAATATTACTCACGGTCGATGAAGAAGCAGGTATGGGAGGCGCATTTGCACTTCAACCAGGCTGGCTAACCGGACGTTACCTAATTAACACTGACGCAGAACAGGACGATGAAATCTTTGTCGGATGTGCGGGTGGATTAGAAGCACGTTTAGAACACACTTTGAGTTATGATCAACTGCCTCAAGGCTACCAATCCTACCAAATCAAAATAAGCGGACTTAAAGGTGGTCATTCCGGGCTAGATATTCATAGAAACCGAGCAAACGCAATCAAGCTGTTAGCCCGAACACTTATCCGGATCCAGCAAAAACTCGATTTCCGTTTAGTTCATATTTCTGGTGGTAATTTACGGAATGCTATACCGCGTGAAGCAGAAGCAACCATCGCCATTCCGCTTACTGAACATAATCTGTTGATGACGTTATGCACAAAAGAATTATCAGCAATGCGTCAAGAGCATCAGTTGACGGAACCGAACTTCGAATTTATTACAGAAAGCAGTAAAGAGTCCCCGAGCAAGGCATTCGATCAAAAAACAAGTCAGTCTGTACTAAGACTTTTACAACTAAATCCTCATGGCGTACGTAGAATGAGCCCGGTGATGCCAGATGTCGTTGAAACATCCTCAAATCTTGGCATTGTGAAGCAGGAAGGAAATGTTCTCGTTGCAATCAACTTTGTACGTTCTCTGACTGATGAAGGTCGTGCAGATCTACGGACATGTTTTTCAACACTTGCAGACAGTATCCCAAGTAAAGCAATCTTTAGTGGCGATTATTCCGGTTGGTCACCTGCACCAGATTCTGTTATTACACAAATAGCAACAGAAGCTTATACAACGTTGTTTAAGCAACAACCGAAACAGACAGTGATTCATGCTGGCTTAGAATGTGGTCTATTTAAGAAACATTATCCACAACTGGACATGGTATCGATTGGCCCAACAATAGAAAATGCACATTCACCGGATGAACGAGTTTCAATCAATTCTGTTCAACGCTACTGGCAACTGCTAACCCAAATGCTATATCAAATCACGCAATACTAATAAGAAGGTATACAGCCTTAATGCCACACACTCGTGTGGCTTAATTAGATGGTCCGCCTCCGTTCTCAGCGACTAAGCTGAGAATGAGTTAGGTAACGGAGGAGAACCATCATGTTTATTCAAGTCATTGGCATCGATTTAGGCAAATCTAATTTCCATTGAGTTGCGCATGATCGCAAAGGCAACAGC
>QKFI01000116.1 GCA_003251455.1 Tolumonas sp. | reverse complement strand
ATGGGTTCCGGTGTATCACAAAGCCGACCAAATGATCGTGCTACGTCGTAACCCTTATTACTGGAAAGTCGACGAAAAAGGTCAGCAGTTACCTTACATGGATGAGCTGCGCTTTAAGCTTTCCACCTGGACAGATCGTGAAGTGCAAACCGTTGCTGGCAATGCGGATTACGCTAATATGGAAAACCCGACAAACTATGTCGAGTCCATCAAGAAAGCACGTCAGCCTGACTCACCAGCCCGTTTAGACTTCAGTCCCCGCTTCCTCGGTTGGTCGATGTTCATGAACTTATCTGAAGATCTGGGTGCCACCGATGATCGTGAAAAAGCAATTCGCCAACTGAACCGTCAACTGAAATTCCGTCAGGCTGTCAGCCATGCAATTGACAGAAATGCGCTCGGTCAGGCGATGGTTCGAGGTCCGTTTGCCCGTCCTTATGCCGGTGGTTTATATCCGGAAGGTGTCGTGAATGATGGCTCCGTCGTCTTTTACGGCTATAACCCGAAACTGGCAAAAGAATTACTGGCTGATCTGGGTTTAAAAGATACTGATGGCAACGGCATTCTGAACTGGACTACCGGCCCGACAAAAGGCAAAGACCTCGAAATCACACTGGTTACGCCGGATGGCCCAGGTGTCTGAAGGTCTGGTTTCCATGCTCAGAGAAGTCGGTATCAAATTGATCCCTCGGCCAATGCAGGGTGCGCAGGTTGATGCTTCGTTAGGCGCCGGTTCTTATGACTTCTTTATTCGTCGTAATGACAACGAATATATTCAACCGATCCAGCTGGCTGAAGCTTTGGCGCCTGTTCATGACCAGACACCTTACTGGCATAAAGGAACGAAGAACAAACCTCAGAATCTGCTGCCGTTTGAAAAAGAGTTAGTGTCCCTGATCAATCAATTCCAGCATGAGCCGGATCTCACTAAACAACTGGCTATCTTGAATCAGTACAACAAAGTGTTTACTGAGAATGTTTATCACGTTGGCTTAGTGACTGTTCCTGGCGCTTTAATTCTGAGCAAACGCCTGAAAAACGTCCCAGCAGGAACACCTATCATGAGCTTCCAATGGGCTGAAGATTCCATTATGCGTGAACGGATTTGGATCGATCCAAAATCAGCACCTGTTGAGGAGTTAATGCCAGGAAAATTACCTGAGTAATCAGAACTAACGACACAGTAATGCTCCCCGGCCACAGTCAGTCGTCGTGGCCGGAAAAATTAAGGAATTGCCACTATGCTCGGATTCATCATTAAACGCTTGTTTGCAGCCGTCCCGCTGCTGCTGATTTTAAGCATGATTTCATTTTTTCTCATTCAGGTGCCACCCGGTGATTATGCCGATCGGTTAAAAAGTCAGGCAATCACCATGTCAGGGATGAGTGAAAAAGATGCCCAGGTAGTGGCAGATAAGTACCGCGAAACCCACGGAATGAATGATCCACTACCGGTTCAGTATGCACGTTGGATCAAGAACATCGTTACCAAAGGTGATTTCGGTGATTCTTACACCTACAACAAACCGATTAGTCAGTTGGTCCTCGATCGATTACCAATGACGCTGCTCATCGCGCTCATGTGTCATTTTGGTTCGACGGTTATCGGGACACTACTCGGAATTTATGTTGCAACAAGGCAATACAGCATTACGGACACTATTGTTACGGTTTTTGCCTTTATCGGCATGACGACACCCCGTTTTGTACTGGCATTGGTGATGCTGTACCTGCTGGTGTTTCACTTTAACTCAACCAATGTGGCTGCGTTGTTTTCTCCCGAATACACCATGGCTGATTGGAGCATTGCTAAATTCGGCAATCTACTCCTGCATATCTGGCCGGTGTTATTAGTTGCGATCTTCGGTGGTATGGCGCAAAACCTGCGTGTGATGCGCTCAAACATGCTGGACGTCATGCAGATGCAATACGTAGAAACAGCCCGAGCAAAAGGTTTATCACCACTGCGCGTCTTATTTAAACATATCGTTCCAAACGCTTTGCATCCGATGATCATGTACCAGGGTGTTGCACT
>QKFI01000064.1 GCA_003251455.1 Tolumonas sp. | reverse complement strand
TTTCCAGTTCATCGACACCATCGAGCGAAGTAAACCAATCCATATTTAACTCCTTGGCCTGCATTACAAGGCAATGCGTTGGGGGGAAAAGAGACGCTGATAAACCCAGCGCAGCTCTGATTCTGTCGGGTTACGTTTGACCCGTTCAGCAAATTGGCGAATATGCTCCAGCACCATATCGATTTGTTCATTGGCAAGTTGATAACCCAATGAAGCAAAGACTGAGCGCACAGCATTTCTTCCAGAATGTTTACCCAACACCAGTTTGTGTTCTCGTCCTAAACTGGCTGGATCAACACCCTGATAGTTATTTTTATCTTTCAGAATTCCGTCGACATGCACACCTGATTCATGCGTGAAAACATATTCACCCACCAGTGCTTTTTGTTGCGCGATTTCACGTCCTGAGGCTTTTGAAACAAAATCACACAGCGCAGGTAAACGATAATTCTTGGTATTAGTTTCGACGCCATAGCATTGCTTTAATGCCATGACCACTTCTTCCAGTGGTGCATTTCCAGCACGCTCACCTAAACCGATGACAGTAGTATTGGCATGAGTCGCGCCCGCTCGAAATGCAGCTAATGTATTCGCGGTTGCCAGACCCAAATCATCATGTGCATGCATTTCAAGCTGTAATGGCCAGTACTGACGTAATGCACGGATCCGCTCGTAAGTAGTAAACGGATCGAGAATACCAACCGTATCTGCATAGCGAAGACGTTCAGCACCAGTGCGAAGCGCCAAATCAGCGACAACACGCAAATCAGCCAATTCAGAACGAGATGCATCTTCACAACCAATGCAAACACGTAATCCGAGCGATCGAGCCAGTGAAACATGTTCAGCCAATTCGTCGAGGACTTCACTGCGGGAACGCGACAATTTGTGCTGCATCATCTGCTCTGAAACCGGAATAGAAATATCGACCCAGTTCATCCCCAATGCCGCAGCCTGGCGAATATCAGTCGCATTCATGCGACACCACACCATTAATGTCGCTTCAGGTAAGGCCTGACGTAGTGCACCGATCCTGCGACATTCATCCAAACCCATTGCAGGAATGCCCACTTCCATTTCCTGAATGCCGATTTCCCATAACTGCTTGGCAATCGAAATTTTCTCTTCCTGAGTAAACGCCACCCCTGCCGACTGCTCTCCATCACGAAGTGTCGTGTCATTGATAATCAGCGATGACGATTGAAATGTGCTTTTCCGGGCCATAATGCACCTCCCTGCCTAAGAGAGAAGGAGCAATATTTATTCCCTTGTTAAATCATTGATTTTTAATGGCTATTAGAATTAAAAGAGTGACAATCGTCACACATTAGGCGGGGTTTGTTGCACAACCGACAAAAAAGGATGCCCTGAGGCATCCTTTTGTTTCAAACAAACAGACTTAGTTGGTAGCGACCTGATCCTCGTCGGAACCAGAACGGCATTTCTTGATTTGATAACCAATCCAGTTCAACACTAACCATACTGGAATCAAATACACAGCAATGGTTTCACCACTGATATAAAGTAATACCAGCAGCAGTGCCATAAATGCTAAGCATAAATAGTTCGTAAATGGACTCCAGAACGCTCTAAATACAGGTGTTACACCTTCACGTTCTTTCGCTGCACGGAACTTCAGATGCGCCAGACTGATCATGCCCCAGTTAATCAGCAATGCTGCGACCACCAGAGACATCAGAATGCCAAATGCTTTGCCTGGTAACAGGTAGTTGATGACTACACATAACAAAGTAAATAAAGCTGATAAGAAGATAGCCGGAACCGGAACACCACGTTTATCCACTTTACCCAGAATGCGCGGTGCGTTCCCCTGCTGCGCAAGACCATGCAGCATACGGCTGTTACAATAAACACCACTGTTGTATACAGAAAGTGCAGCTGTCAACACAACCACATTCAGGATCTGAGCTGTACCGTTCTCGCCTAACGCAGAGAAAATCATCACGAATGGGCTACCGCCTTCTGCCAGCTGGTTCCATGGGAACAGCGCTAACAGAATGGCTAATGCGCCAATATAGAAAATCAGAATACGGTAAATTACCTGATTGACTGCCTGTGGAATGCTCTTCCGTGGGTTATCAGCCTCAGCAGCCGTGATACCAACTAATTCCAAACCACCAAAAGAGAACATGATCAATGCCAGTGACATGATCACACCATGCCAACCATTTGGCATGAAACCGCCTTCTGCCCATAAGTTGCTGATTTTTGCCTGTTCGCCACCAGAACCAGACATCAACAACCAGACGCCGAAAACCATCATGCCAATAATCGCAACCACCTTGATGATCGCGAACCAGAATTCTGTCTCACCGAAAGATTTAACGTTGGTCAGGTTGATCGCATTAATAATGATAAAGAATGCTAACGCGGAGACCCAGTTCGGCAAATCAGGGAACCAGAACTTCATATATTCACCGACCGCAGAAAGCTCTGCCATACCCACGAGAACATACAAAACCCAATAGTTCCAGCCTGACAGGAAGCCAGGGAATTCACCCCAATATTTATAAGCAAAATGACTAAATGAACCAGATACCGGTTCTTCTGCGACCATTTCACCTAACTGACGCATGATCAGAAATGCAATAAAGCCACCCAGTGCGTAACCCAGTAATACAGCAGGACCAGCCAGCTTAATTGTTTGGGAGATCCCTAAGAAAAGGCCTGTACCAATTGCACCACCCAGTGCAATTAACTGAATGTGGCGGTTCTTCAAACCACGCTTCAGTTCGCCTTCGGTTTTCACTTCCATTATTTAACCTCGGATAAGCAAAGATTCGGCGTAGAATAGCCTGATTCGCATCCCCGATACAGTATGACATGAGCAAAACAACGCATTTTTTGGGGTAAAAAACAGACGAAGCGAAAAATATACCGAATGATCCGCTAGTTACATTCAAGAAGGGAAAATAAAAGATTCGATAGGGACAGGCTTTCCAAACAGATAGCCCTGATAGGTAAAACATCCGTGACTTGCCAAACGATCCCGTTGTTCCTCAGTCTCAACACCTTCTGCGATAACATCCAACTTCATACTTTCAGCCAGTGTCACAATTGTTCGAGCGATCTCGTTATCATTCGGATCAGTCAGTAGATCTCGGACAAAAGATTGATCAATCTTCAATTGATCCAGCGGTAAGCGTTTTAGATAAACAAGCGAAGAATAACCAGTACCAAAATCATCCAGAGAAAAGCCTATTCCTCTTTTCTTCAATAACGTCATTTTTTCAATGATGTCTTCAATATCCTGCAACAACATGCTCTCTGTCAGTTCCAGCTTCAGTTTTGTTGGATCCGCACCGGTTTCATCAATGATTGAAAGAACTCGCTCAACAAAATCCGATTGATGAAACTGACGGACGCTGACATTGACCGCGATTGTCAGCATGTTATAACCCGGTTTACGAGCCCATTCAGCGAGTTGCTGACAAGCCGTTTTCAGCACCCAGTTGCCAACCGATAAAATCACGCCCGTTTCTTCAGCCAGCGGAATAAACTCAGCAGGAGAAACCATCCCTCTGACCGGATGTTCCCAGCGGATTAACGCTTCAGCGCCTACTACTAATCCGGAATGATTGACTTGTGGTTGATAGAACAAACGAAACTGCTCATCCCGGATCGCAATCCGCAAATCCGCACTTAATTCCGCTCGGAGCGTGACCTTTTCCTGCATCTGATGATCGAAAAAACAGAACATGTTACGACCCAGGTTTTTCGCCTGATACATCGCAATATCAGCATGCTTCATCAACTCATCACTGGAGGGCGGATTTTCAGCAAACATGGTAATGCCAATGCTGGCTGAAGAGTTATGTTCCAAACCATCGATGAAATAAGGCGCACCAAGCACAGCCAATATCTTTTCACCCAACAGTGCAGAGCTGATTCGGGCTGATTGGAGATCATCACCGGCATCCGCTAATAGCACGACAAATTCATCACCACCTTGTCTTGCCACGACATCGGGTTCTTTGATGCAATCAGACAATCGACTCGCAACTAAGCGTAACAGTTCATCGCCTTTTTCATGTCCCAACGTATCATTCAGGGTTTTGAAGTGATCCAAATCGATGAACATCAGCGCAGCGTAACGAGTGACCCCTTCATGACGCATTTTCAGCGCTTGTTGTAAACGATCGCTAAAATGACTTCGATTCGGCAGGCTGGTTAATGCGTCATAAAAAGCCAGATGCCGTATCTCAGACTCCTGCCGTACCCGTTCAGAAATATCTTCCACCATTGTGGTGACGTATTCGATCTGACCATCAGGGAGTCGGGAACAACGGACCGTGATATGTACTGGAATGACTCTTCCGGTTTTCGATATATAGCGTTTATCCAACGAATAACCATCGTTCTGACCATTCAGCATCAGTTTGTAGTCATTCATATTCGATAAAATATCATCAGGATGTGTAAATTCGGTCCATGGAAGTGAAAGCAGTTCAGCTTCCGGATATTCCAATAGCTCACACAAATAACGATTGACCCGACCCCATTTACGCCCGTCGATGCTAAAGGCAAAACCAATGAAGCCTAATTCATAAATGGAATTTAATTGTGACTCCATTTTATTACGGGTAATTTCGAGTTGTTTCCGCTCGCTAATATCTCTCGCCAGAAAAAGTACGACATTATGGCCGTAAGGAGAATCGACTAACAGTTGAGTTCTTCCCTCAAACCAGCCGAGACCATGAAGGGTTTGCCGTTCATATTCAAGGGTTTGGGGTTTACCGGTTTTAAATGTTTGCGAAACAGCATTCATAAACAATGAAGCGAGTGGATCTTGCCATACCTCATTGATTTTTCTATCGATAAAGTTATTTGCCTGCAAATTCTTCAGATTATGTTGAGAAGAAATGACAGACAGATAGGTACCTTGCTCATCAAAAACAAACAGGACATCGGGTAACGCATCTAACAATGCGACAGGAATAACATCGGTATGATGGACTAATTGTGTCTCAGCCATTTTCAAAATCGACATGACTTAGAAAGCACAACCAGCCGAAAGAAAAGCATGCAAAAGATAAAACATGGTATCCCGGGTACGAATTGTTATTTCATATGAAAGTAATATCGAATACGACTGATTAAACCCTATTCTATTTATTATCTCAACTGAATACCTATTCCCTTGAGATAATAAAACAGGGACTCTTTTGTGAAATATCACGAAATGATCATTGATAAAACCGGTTTCACTTATGTTACCGGAAACATTCTGATAGGCTGAGAGCAATTTTTGAGGAGAACGGATCATGAATGCACGAGCAGTATCAGAACAGCGCGATCAGTTAGGTGAATGCCCCCGCTGGCATGCAGAAACTCAAACACTTTGGTGGGTCGATATCCTTCAGCATCAGATTCATCATCTGAAAATTGCGACGGGTGAGCATGGTGTTATCCAGTTGAATGAAGAAATTGGCTGTTTTATCTGGCGTGAAAA
>QKFI01000400.1 GCA_003251455.1 Tolumonas sp. | reverse complement strand
TTCATTTCTCTTCGTGAAGTCCGCATTCACGTTTCAGACCAAAGAAGCGAGTCTGCTCTTCGCTCATGCCTGGCTCCCATTTTGAGGTTGTTTGCACATCCCCTACGGAGAGGTAGCCTTCATCCCACAATGGGTGGTATGGCAAATCATATTCTTTGAAATAATAGAATACGTCTTTATTTGTCCAATCAATGACTGGCAAAAACTTAAACACACCGCGTTGAACAGCCAGAATCGGTAGATTGCCACGTGTTGATGATTGTTCGCGACGCAAACCGGAGAACCAGGTTTTCACCTGTAATTCTTCCAGAGCCCGTTTCATCGGTTCAACCTTGTTGAGTTGGTTATATTTCTCAATACCTTCAACGCCCTGTTCCCAAAGCTTGCCGTAACGAGCTTCCTGCCATGCAGGGCTAAGTTCAGAACGATAAACTTTCAGATTCAGTTTCAATCGTTCCGTTAATTGATCGATAAAACGATATGTCTCAGGGAATAGATAACCTGTGTCAGTCAGAACAACTGGAACATCCGAACGAACTTGCGTGACCAGATGTAGCATTAAAGCAGCCTGAATACCGAAACTGGAGGAGAGCATGAACTCCCCTTCCAAATTTTCAAATGCCCATTGCACACGTTCCTGTGCGCTGAGCGCTTCCAGTTTCTGATTAATCTCAGACAGCTGCGCCATCTGCTCTTCTTTAGAGAGCGCAGTCAGTGCGCTCAGCGACAAAACGTTATGCGGCATAGAAATCCTTAGCAGAATCAACAACAGGTTTCACAATTCCAGCACGGATGACAAAATCACCGAAGCCTTCATTTTCGTTGCGCTCTTTCGCCCAACGCGCCAGTAATGCATCAATCTCTTTTAAGATTTCAGCTGAAGTAATATTTTCGCGATATTGACGTGGAATACGCGTCCCTTCACGGTTACCGCCGATATACAGGTTGTAACGATCCATCGCTTTACCGACCAAACCAATCTCGGCCAGCATTGCACGACCACAACCATTCGGGCAGCCTGTCACACGTAAAATCACGTGATCATCAGACAAACCATGGTTCACCATCACCGCTTCTACCTGGTCAATAAAACCAGGCAGGAACCGCTCCGCTTCAGCCATTGCCAGCGGGCACGTTGGCAGAGCCACGCACGCCATTGAGTTTTTACGCTGTTCGGTGATCTCGTCATTGATTAAGCCATGATCACGCGCCAACTTCTCAATCTTCGCTTTCTCTTCTGCTGGAACCCCAGCGATGATCAGGTTCTGGTTTGCCGTCATGCGCAAATCACCTTTGTGAATTTTAGCAATTTCAGCCAGACCGGTTTTCAGCGGTTTACCTGGGAAGTCCAGAATACGACCATTTTCGATGAATAATGTCAGGTGATGTTTACCATCAATGCCTTCAACCCAACCAAAACGATCACCACGACTGGTGAATACATATGGGCGGCTTTCTTCAAATTTCACACCCGCACGGCTTTCAACTTCCGTTTTGAATGCTTCAACACCAACACGTTCCAGCGTGTATTTGGTTTTCGCATTCTTACGGTTTGAACGGTTACCCCAGTCACGTTGCGTCGTGACGACTGCAGCAGCAACAGCCAGTGTGTCTTCTTTACGGATAAATCCAAAATCATCCGCTTTCCGTGGATAAGTTTCTTTATCACCGTGAGTCATGGCTAAGCCACCACCCACTAACACGTTGAAGCCAACCAGTTTGCCGTTTTCCGCAATCGCAACAAAGTTCAGGTCATTTGCATGCACATCGATATCGTTGTGCGGCGGAATAACCACAGTTGTTTTGAATTTACGAGGCAAATACGTTGGGCCGAGAATTGGCTCTTCATCCGGGCCTAACTTCTCACCATTTAACCAGATCTCTGCATATGCACGAGTTTTCGGCAGCAAGTGCTCAGAAATCTTCTTCGCCCATTCATAGGCTTCTGCATGTAATTCTGATTCAACCGGATTCGAAGTACACAGCACGTTACGGTTCACGTCACCCGCTGTTGCAATTGAATCAATACCATATTTATTCAGTGTCTGATGCATCAGTTTGATGTTCGGCTTCAGCACACCGTGAAACTGGAAGGTCTGGCGCGTTGTCAGACGAATACTGCCATACATGGTATGATCACTCGCAAACGCATCAATGCCTAACCACTGTTCTGGGGTAATGATACCGCCCGGCATACGAGCGCGCAGCATCACGTTGTGTAATGGTTCCCGGATATCACGGTCATCCTGCTGATACATGCCATGGAAACGGATCAGCTGGAAGTTATCGCCATTGAAACCACCGGTCAGTTCATCTTTCAGATCCTGTTCGATGGTACCGCGCAGGAAGTTACTTTGACCTTTCAGACGTTCGTTGTCAGACAGTTTTTGTTCGCTCATCTTAGTAGACATCCCTTTGATAACGCTTCGCGCGACGCAGTTCATTCACATATTCTTCGGCTTCTTCAGCATTCTTACCGCCGTGTTCAGCCACGATATTCACCAGTGCTTCGTGAACATCTTTTGCCATACGGTTTGCATCACCGCAGACATAGAAATGTGCACCATCTTGCAGCCAATGCCACACTTCTGCGCCTTTCGCTTTTAATTTGTCTTGTACGTAGATTTTCTCAGCTTGATCACGGCTGAACGCTAAATCGATTTTCGTCAGCAAACCGCTCTTCACGTATTTTTGCCATTCCACCTGATACAAGAAATCTTGTGTGAAATGAGGGTTCCCGAAGAACAACCAGTTTTTGCCTTCCGCACCTTGTGCATCACGCTCCTGAATGAACGCTCGGAACGGCGCAATCCCGGTACCTGGGCCAACCATGATCACTGGTGTGTTCGAATCAGCTGGTAAACGGAAGTTGTCATTATGTTCAACGAACACGCGAACTTCACCACCTTCAAGAACACGATCAGCCAGGAACGAAGAGGTACCACCAGAACGAACCGTACCATCTTCTTGCGGGTAACGGACAACACCTACGGTTAGGTGGACTTCTTCTTCAACTTCAGATTGAGAAGAAGCAATTGAATACATACGAGGGCTTAACGCACGCAACAAACCAGACAACTGTTCAGCGGTCAGTTTGGTTGGGTAACGTTTTAGTACATCAACGATTTGCGCATTCGCAGCCAGCTTACGGGTTGCATCTTTATCTGCCGCCAATGCTTTTAGATCTGCATTGTCAGAGATTTCAGCTAATCCAGTAATGAAACCAGCATGTGAACGAGTCAGCTCAAAATGAGTCGTTAAGGCATCACGCAATGAAACAGTTTTTGCAGAGACAGAAATTTGTTCATCGCCTGTTAAACCAGTCAGAGCTAAGATCTCAGCAACAACCGCCGCATCATTATCAAACCAGACGCCTAATGCATCACCCGGTTGATAGGTAATGCCTGAACCTTCCAGATTGATTTCAAAATGACGAATATCTTTCGTGGAATCACGACCCGTGATCTTCTGATTCGTGCTCAGCGTGGCTGTGAATGGGTTAAATTTGTCATAAGCACTATGACCTGCAGCAACAGCACCTGATGTGCCAGCAACTGCCGGAGCAGCAACCGTCAACGCAGAAGCCAGTTTGTCGAGGAAAGTATTCGCCCATGCATCTGCGGCATCACGATAATCAACATCTAAAGTCGCAACATCTTGCAGACGAGTCGCACCAGCTTTTTCAAGGAATGCATCAAAGTCTTTTGCAGTCTGGCAGAAGAATTCGTAAGAAGAATCACCTAAACCTAAGACACCAAACTGAACACCATCCAACTTGCCAATTTTGCCGGCTTTCAATTGACCATGCAGATCAACAGCAGCCTCTGGTGGTTCACCTTCCCCGTAAGTACTTGTGACCACGAGAACATGCGTTTCTTTTTTCAGTTGTTTTGGTTTGTAGTCGTTCATCACAACTAATGAAACCGGTAAACCGCGTGCTTCTGCTTTCGCCTTGATACTCTCAGCAACACCTTTCGCATTACCAGTTTGAGTACCGACTAAAATTGTCAGACTTCCTGTCGTCTGAGCGGTTGTGACTGGTGCAGAACCTGCAACAGCCGCGACACCACCAGCGCCTTGCGCTAAACCAAATAGGTAACCACTCGCCCAGATCAGTTCAGATGGAGATAAATTTGCAATGGCTTCCGCCAGCTTGGATAAATGCGCCCCGGCCAGCGGGCCCAAAGATGAAGATTTATCGCTCATTTGCCAATTCCTGCATTAAGAATGGGGTCAGCTTACAAGCGGAGAATCGAATTCACAAAGAAATTATCGTTATTCTTAATATGGATAACTCATATCTATATCAAAATTGTGAATATAGAAATAAAACCCAACAGGAACCATGAAAAAACACTTTAATTTCAGTTTATTATATAAACCATAGTTTCTGTTTTCCCAAAAACAAATAAAGCGCCAGTTGGCGCTTTATTTCGTGCTAAATCGGATTTTTTCGTTTTCTATATCGAAAAAATTAATAACGAAGTTCAGCACCAACAAACCAGTTATCCAAGTGCTGCGCGAGGTCAACACCGTCATCATGATAGTCAATTCGTGCATTACGATAGCCAGCACGAACCTTCAGTTTCAGCGTATCTTCCGGGAAAACCACATAGCTCACACCCATTTTCCAATCATGCGAGTGGTCACCATCCCAGTAAGAAACACGAGCATCCGCAAACGCACCTAAATCTGTACCAGGGATCTGGGTTTCAGCAGCGCCATATAACATCACTGTGTCATCCGAATAACCATGATGATTCAGTTCACCATCATAACTACGAATGTTCAGACCTGCATTCAGCGTTAATGTGTCCAAATCAAACGGAGAGTAATAGAAGGCAAAATCATACGCTGTTAAATCATTGTTAATGCCTGGCGCATTAGAAGAGAAATCCGTTGCCTGAAAGTTTACGTTCGGCAACATAAATAATGGATGGCGAAAATCAACATAGGTAGTCCATAAGCTCTTGTGATTGAAACCATGTTGACCCTGTGCAGTGCCACTCATATCTGAATACATGTAGTCTAAACCACCAGCCACGCTGAAATCGTTCGCATGTGCAGCGCCCGCAGTCAGAATTGCAGTTGCCAACAGACTCACAGTGTATTTTTTCATTTTGGAGCTCCTCTCAGAAAAGAAAAAGAGGCGAATAATTCGCCCCTGTTTACTTAAATTCGTTTTATTCTGCTGCTAATTGAGCAATTACTTTATCTAAACGGGCAACGACACGTTCTTTACCCACTAACTTCATGACCGCGTCAATTGAAGGTGATTGGCCTAAACCTGTCACCGCAACACGCAAAGGCATACCTACCTTACCCATTCCCAGGCTCAGTTCAGTCGCAGTGTCCTGAATGATCTGATGGATAGCTTCAGTTTCCCAGCTTTCCAGTGCCGCCAGTTTAGTTTTGGCTAACAGTAATGGTTCACGTGCAGCTGCTTTCAGATGTTTCTTCGCAGCAGCTTCATCAATGGACTCATACTCTTCGTAGAAATAACGGCTCTGCTCAGCAATCTCACGTAATGTATGGCAACGTTCAGCAAGTAAACCAACAATCTCGGTCAGCGCAGGGCCATTTTTGTAATCGATGCCCAGGTCACTCATCTGCCATTCCAGATGCGAAGCAACATAGACAGGATCCATGGTACGGATGTAATGGTTGTTCAGCCATTTCAGTTTTTCAGTATTGAATGCTGAAGCCGATTTGCTGATGTTATCCAAGCTGAACAGATTGATCATTTCTTCCCGGGTGAAGATTTCCTGATCACCGTGTGACCAACCCAGACGTACCAGATAGTTCAGAACCGCTTCCGGCAGGTAGCCATCATCACGATACTGCATCACGCCAACTGCGCCATGACGTTTTGACAACTTGGCACCATCGTCACCCAGAATCATTGAAACGTGCGCAAACTCTGGCACCGGTGCGCCCAGTGCGTGATAAATGTTAATCTGACGTGGCGTGTTATTGATATGGTCTTCACCACGCACAACATGGGTAATCTGCATATCCCAGTCATCAACAACCACACAGAAGTTATACGTCGGGACACCATCCGTACGACGAATGATCAGGTCATCCAGTTCGGTATTCGCAAATTCGATACGACCACGGACATGATCATCAAATGCAACAACACCTTCCTTCGGATTGCGGAAACGCACAACATAAGGCTCATCATCTGCATGATGTGCATCGCTGTCGCGGCATTGACCGTCATAACGTGGTTTTTCGCCATTCGCCATCTGCTCTTCGCGCAGTGCTTCTAAACGCTCTTTTGAGCAATAGCATTTGTATGCTTTGCCTTCAGCAAGTAACTGATCGATGAGCTGGTTATAGCGATCAAAGCGTTTGGTCTGATAATAAGGACCCTCATCCCAGTCAAAACCCAACCAGGTCATCCCTTCCATGATGGCATCGATAGCAGCCTGAGTTGAACGTTCAGTGTCTGTATCTTCAATACGCAGAACAAACTCACCACCCTGATTTTTTGCATATAACCAGGAGTACAGTGCAGTACGAGCACCACCAATATGAAGCAGGCCTGTAGGGCTTGGCGCAAAGCGGGTTTTGACTTTCATGGTTTTCCTTGTGACTGGAATAATTTTCAGGAATTCAGAACAGATCACATTCTATCACCCCCAGCAAAAGAGAAAAACTCTAGCGATATCATTCATGCAAAGGAGTACCAGTCCTGCAAAGGTAAGAACTGTTGCTGAGAATGTTTTGCACCGAAAAAATAAGAATAAGAGGACACCAACAAAAAATTTGTCCGGATAAAGAATCATTGCAATAAAATTGAAGAGAGAGCGAACCAATATTCCATGAAATGGAGTATTCGCGATTTGTGCATGACATCTTATCACCATGCGGAACAGAATCATGGAGGTCACCATGATCACAGATACCAGACCAGTTCTTCTTCTCGTTGATGATGAACCGCTTAACTTACAGGTTCTTCGCCAGATCCTGCAGGATGAATACCGTTTACTGTTCGCCAAAGACGGGATGAAAGCGCTCGAATTGGCTGAACGGGAAGTTCCCGACCTTATCCTGCTTGATGTCATGATGCCATCCATGAGCGGCCATGAGGTGTGCAAAAAGCTAAAACAAAATGTGCTGACAACGCATATCCCGGTTATTTTTGTCACCGCATTATCAGAAGAGGTCGATGAAGCGCAGGGCTTCGATGCCGGAGCAGTCGACTATATCACCAAACCTGTCAGCCCATTGGTTGTCCGAGCTCGCATCAAGACACATCTGGCGTTAGTCAGTATTGAGGAATTAAAAGAAACCCGACTTCAGATCATCCAACGTCTGGGGATGGCAGCTGAATATAAAGATAACGAAACTGGCCGCCATGTTATTCGCATGAGTTTATATTCAAAAATAATCGCGGAAGGCGCTGGATTCAGCAAAGCCTTTGCAGAAGAAGTCATGAATGCAGCACCAATGCACGATATTGGTAAAATCGGTATCCCCGATCATATTTTGCTGAAATCTGGAGAATTTACGGAAGAAGAGTGGGAGGTCATGCGTCAGCATCCGCTCATTGGCGCAGATATTATTGGTGAGCATCCATCTGGTTTATTAAAAATGGCTCGCCTGATGGCTTTAACCCATCATGAAAAATGGGATGGTAGCGGCTATCCGTATCAGCTCAAAGGTGAAGAGATCCCCATTGTCGGCAGAATTGTTGCCATTGCAGATGTATTCGAT
>QKFI01000404.1 GCA_003251455.1 Tolumonas sp. | reverse complement strand
CCCTCACCTGCTTGGCCCATATTAGATAATCTCAAAACAGACCCATCCCTTTACGTCAGAAAGTCTGTTGCGAATCATCTGAATGATATTTCAAAAGATCAGCCTGAATGGTTGCTCAAAAAACTAGGGAGCTGGGATCAGACTCAGCCATTCACAGCATGGATTGTTAATCGAGCGCTGCGCTCATTAATTAAAGCTGGCGATTCGGCTGCATTAGCGTTAGTTGGTGTGAATCAGTCTTTACCGATCCAATTACTTTCTTTTGATGTTACCCCCAACGCAATCAATCACGGGGAAGCGATTACACTGTCTGCAAGCTTTCATTCTGAAGCCGAACAGGATGAACGAGTGATCGTTGACTACGTTGTCCACTATGTGAAAAAGCATGGAAAAACAAGCAAAAAGGTTTTTAAGCTGAAAACCTTTACCATGAAACCGGCGGAAGCAGTCACCATTACGACACAACAATGGTTTAAAAAATATACGACTCGGGAACATTATTCAGGAGAACATCGCATAGAATTAATGATCAACGGGAAAGTTTATGCCGATGCATGGTTTACGCTATGTTAAGTGGTAGAATCAGACCGCGTTGAACATTTAGTCATTTGACGCTGTTTTTTACGAAGATCTGGTGAAAGGATAGCCAGTCGCCATAAAAATTGCAGAGAAAATGCAGTTCATCTCTTTTAGTAAGCAACAAAAGATGGTTAAATTATCTATCACTAATTATGCATATTTATGCATAATGGCAGCGATGATTTATTGAATGTATTACCAGCGATGATTTCAGCATTTAAACTGAATAGCATATGCCGGTGGTATATATCTTAAGGACATATTTCCTTTAGTCTTTACGGGCAGGATTACGACATGACAACAATTCTTAAACATCTTCCGGTTGGCGAACGTGTAGGTATCGCATTCTCCGGTGGTCTGGATACCAGTGCTGCGCTCTTATGGATGCGTCAGAAAGGCGCGGTACCATATGCTTATACTGCAAACCTTGGTCAGCCAGACGAAGATGATTATGAAGCGATTCCACGCCGTGCTAAAGAATATGGTGCAGAACAAGCACGCCTGATCGATTGCCGTAAGCAACTGGTCGCTGAAGGTATTGCAGCTATCCAGTGTGGTGCTTTCCACAATACAACTGCAGGTGTTGCCTATTTCAACACCACACCGCTTGGCCGTGCTGTTACCGGTACAATGTTAGTAGCAGCCATGAAAGACGATGGCGTCAATATCTGGGGTGATGGCTCTACTTACAAAGGTAATGACATCGAGCGTTTTTACCGTTACGGCCTGTTGACCAACGAATCTCTGCAAATTTACAAACCATGGTTAGATACTGACTTTATCGACGAGCTCGGTGGTCGCCATGAAATGTCTGAATTCATGATCAAATCTGGTTTCGACTACAAAATGTCTGTTGAGAAAGCTTATTCAACTGACTCAAACATTCTGGGCGCAACACACGAAGCAAAAGACCTGGAATTCCTGAACTCAAGCATCAAAATTGTAAATCCAATTATGGGTGTGAAATTCTGGGATAAAAACGTAGAAATCGAACCAGAAGTAGTAACCGTTCGTTTTGAACGTGGTCATCCTGTTGCGATCAATGGCATGACTTTCGCTGATGACGTTGAAATGATGTTGGAAGCAAACCGCATTGGTGGTCGCCACGGTCTGGGTATGAGTGACCAGATTGAAAACCGTATCATTGAAGCGAAAAGCCGTGGTATCTATGAAGCACCAGGTATGGCACTGCTGCATATCTGCTACGAGCGTCTGGTAACTGGTATTCATAACGAAGATACCATCGAACTTTATCATGCACATGGTCGTCAGTTAGGTCGTTTCCTGTATCAGGGTCGTTGGTTTGACTCTCAGGCACTGATGCTGCGTGATGCGTCTCAGCGTTGGGTTGCAAGTGCTATCACTGGTGAAGTAACTCTGGAACTGTATCGTGGTAATGATTACCTGATCCTGAACACTGTTTCTGACAACCTGACGTATCAACCAGAACGTCTGACCATGGAAAAAGGTGATTCAACCTTCTCTCCTGACGATCGTATCGGTCAGCTGACCATGCGTAATCTGGATATCACAGATACTCGTGACAAACTGAAAAATTACGTACAAACAGGGCTGCTGAGCTCTTCTGCTGGTACAGGTGTACCACAAGTAGAAAGTAAATAATTACTGCTTCAGTAATGAATAAGGGCATCTGAAGATGCCCTTTATTTTTATACCCATTCATCATCAGCGGGAAACTTAATCCCAGCATTTTTACGAGCAAGTGATAAGATTTCCATCACAATCAGTGAATGATCGAGGTGTTTATAACAAGTTTTCAGGTCATGTTGCTTCAACATATCCGCGAATGCCTGGAACTCATTCACCATATGGTTTTCATGTTGATTGAGATTGAAGATTTCTGATTTCTCGTTGTGATAAAGTTCAACCCCACTGGAAACATTCACCGCACTGGTAATACGAATATAACCGGCGTCGCCCTGCACTGTCGCATGGCATGGGCTTTGCGAATCTTTAGCGCCCGTACACACAGCTACAAATTCCGGATATTGCATAACCAAAACACCCGATGTATCAATCCCGTTAAATCCTTTGTTTGCAATATACTGAACGTGTTCCGGCATCCCAAACAAACCAGCGACAAAATGAACGTTATAAATATTGATGTCATATAACGCACCGCCAGAAAGATGAGGGTCAAAGGCTGGTAAAACAACCTGATCTTTGTAATCGGCGTAACGACTGGAATGTTGCGAATAATTTGCCTGCACGAGTTTTACTTTACCAACTTTATGTAACTCATCCCTCAGAAAATGAAAATTCGGCGAATACAACATCGTAATGGCTTCGAATAAAAACAACGCTTTATCTTTGGCCACTTCTGCTAATTTTTTCAATTCTTCAATCGTTGAAGTGAATGGTTTTTCACAAATGACATGTTTCCCCGCTTCGAGAGCCGTGATTGCAAAAGCAAAGTGAAGACTATTAATCACCGCGACATAAACGATGTCGATATCTTCATCCTGAAGAAATTCAGCGTAGTCTGTATAAACTTTCCCGATGCCGTATTCCTGTTGCAGCATCATGCCTTTCTCAAGACTTTTTTCGCGGACGCAAATGGCTTCGCAACTGATATCAGGGATCTGTCGCATTGCATCCAGCGCGGATAAAACTATTTTTCCTGACCCAACAATACCAATTCTCATGTCATGCCTCTTTGTTATATTTAAATAAATTTTTTTGGGAATATGCTGTTCTAAGTATGGATTCTGACAGCAAGGGATATGTGATCAAAGAATCGATTTCAGAACTATCTCTCATGTGCAACGTAAACAATTTCGCTAAATTTGAATGACTGCACAGAAGGCTCACAAAAAATGATAATGACCCAAGCACAATCCGCTTTAAAATGATCCCGGAATAAAATCCTGTTCAGAATGCTGATTTGCCAACAATACTATCGGCGCATTCCAAAAATCCCCTGTAGAAAGTGACTGACTCGCCGTTAATGTAGATAAAGCACTTAACCCAGCTATTTCCACTAAAGAATAACGTTTATTGAGGGGATTATCGCCCGTAACAACAATAGCCGAATTCGGATGCGCATAGGTTTGCTTACCAAGCTCAAACGATTGCGTTGCAAACTTAACAGGAAACTGTGTTTTATATCGCTCGGCGATGAGATTTGATGCAGGGCGGCCAACTAACACAAGATGATGATGTGCAATCTCATCTTCAGTCACGTCCTGATCTGATTTAATTGGGATCCAAATATTATGCTTCCGACGATGAAGCGCTTCTTGTAAAACCCGGGCCGCTTCAGCATTCGCAGTTTGGTCTGTTTTGGTTCCATACACGATCATACTGTCTTCTGGTTCTCCATCGAATGTGAAGACAGTGAAAGGCGTACCCTTTTCCAGCGAGTCATCTGATTTTGGTATTTCAGCGGTAGTGAGCCACTGAGCAAAAAAGTCTCGGTAATCTTGCTTGGTATTTTTTGCAATAAACTGTTCGAATTGAGCTGTTGATACCTTTTTCCCTGCATGTTCACGACCAAATTCATCCATTAACGAACTAAAAGCAGGTTCACCAATTTGTTCTCGAAGATGATAAAGTGCTAACACACCTTTGCCGGCCACAATGTCGTACCATTTGTCATCCCACAATGTTGCTTTCGTATTATTCAGCGCAACATCACCGTGGATCCGGGCTGCAGCTTCATAACGAGAGCGATACAGGAATAATTTAATCGCGATACGGTTTTTATCTTCTTCGGAGAGTTTTCCGCCAGATTGTGCTTTTAAAGTGTTTTCTAAGGCGACAATTCGTTCATAGTTTGCAAATGCGGTCGTTAGCCATATATCACTATCTTTTTCAGGTAGTAAAGTACCATGCCAAGCAGGTTGTGTTTCCGGATCATTCGCATCATCCCCCATCCCAGCCAGTTCATGACCATCAGGATTGTGTAAATCAACAGCCAGTAATTTTGCTTGCAGCACATCTTTGCCGTCAGGCAGCGACGAGAGCGTGACCCATGGATTACTGATTAATGGTTTTGTTTGATCATAATTCTGGAGATCATCCGCTGATGGGTAACGCACACTGCCAACAGAAGGCCCATAAGTTGCCCAAGAGGCCAAATGACCCGCCAAATCGGTTGTTGTGTATTTAGCATCAATGGAGGAAGAGAGCACAATTCGGGGCGTAGTCAGCATCTGTTTTGCAAAATTTTCGTCGATATGCCCTTTATTCTTCTGATACATTGCTAACCAGAGTGCATCCCGATTATCTGGTTCTAATGCTGCTGAAGCAGACGGTCTGCCATCAAGATCCGCAATCGTTTCAAGCCGGATCGCCTCGTCTTTCGTATTGTTGTTACTCCAGTAAAATCCTTCTGCGCCTTCTATCCATTCTTTTTTACTGCTGCGATATAGTTTGCTCTGGTGAGTTCCCATCGATAGTAACGCAATTTCATTATGCTTGACGTCCGCCAGGATCCATTCCGCTGTTGAGAGGCCGTTGTTTTTTTCTGTCAGCATCTTTGCTGCTTCATCGACGGTTGTCGCATATTGCTGAGCAGTTCTGATTCGTGAAGCCAGTGGAATGCCGGTTACATCAAAACTGGTTTGATTCACGGTTGTTTCGCTGATCAGAATGCCGGCGTCATTGATGGAATAATCCATACCACTTTGAATGCCACCGGGTGTGGTTTGCATGACGAAACGATGGCCATGAGTCGGTTTTTCATCGATCCAGACGTTGTAGAAATTGCCAGGCAGCAAATCAAACATGGTGATATGACCGAACACGATTTTGCCATCTTTTGTCGCTGGTCCGACGGCGGCAAACGCATCGCAGCGGATTGGTCCTCTCGCTGCACGCCCTTGTAATCGATGCCCTGCTGCATTGTTTTCAACACCATTTGAGGTTGCGGCCAGAGCCCCGTCTAAGGATTCCAGTTCGTTGGTTAAATTCAGTAAGGCGATGTCAACAACGTCCAACCGATGATCATGAAAGCGAGCACCAGTATCATTTGCGCCTTGTGCGATACCGTTCATCTCTTCTAATTGATCCGATGTGAAGCCTTTCAGGAACAGAGACTTTACTAAGGTTCGTTTGACCTGCCACGTATCTTCAGGATTTTTAGGATTATAAAACGCGGCCAATGCCTTGATGTAATTCACTATTTCTGGCGCCAACAGGTGCCCTTGTTGTAAACCCATATCGTAGGGTTCACCTTCTACATGAAGGTTGATCCAACCAGCTTTGGGAAATCGATACGCCTGATGCCAATGTTGTATCGTGACCGAATCAACATCTGATAATGGATTTGCCTGGGCTGGAAAATTGTAAGAAAAAGCGAACAAAGAGAGTAAAGCAGCAAAGCGTTTCTGCATGATGGACTGCCGGGAGCGAGTGAAGGATTGCACTGGTGACCGCTCGAAAACATCACCGGAAAGTGCATGTTTTATTTGAGCGCATACTCTCGCTTTTTATTCTGGCCGTCAATGGGACTTCACCGGTCAGAACGCTGACCGGTGAAATATTTATCAACGGATTTTAGTCAGATTTTTAGCTTGGATTTGGCAAAGAGAGATTATCATCCACCAGCAACCCCATCCGGTTATACATGGATGCAGCCGCATCCAGTATTTGCATGGCAATCGCTGCACCGCTGCCTTCACCGAGCCGCATTTCCAATTGCAAAAATGGCTTGAGGTCCATGTGTGCTAATGCGATTTGTGAGCCCTTTTCTGCTGAGAGATGCGATGGAATGAGATAATGCCAAACAGCCGGACAAATCTTGCAAGCAACCAGCGCACAAGCGTAAGAAAGAAAACCGTCCAGCACGATTGGAACACCTGCCGCAGCGCCGCCCAGCATGGTGCCAGTCATACCGACCAGATCAAAACCGCCGACTTTCGCCAGAATATCAACGCCATCTTCAGGATCAGGCTGATTGACAGCGATCGCTTGCTCAACAATCGCAACTTTATGATGGAGTTTGTCACTTGGATAATTAGCACCCAACCCAACAGACTGTTCAGGTTTTGCGCCAGTAATCACGCTGACCATCGCGGCA
>QKFI01000233.1 GCA_003251455.1 Tolumonas sp. | reverse complement strand
CATAGTATTGCAAATATGTTCATGATTCCTGTCGGAATCGCAATTGAAAACTTTGCATCACCAGAATTCTGGCAAGCAATTGGTGTTCAACAATCTGCTTTTGCTGATTTAACGATTCATAATTTTGTTTTTAGTAATCTGATCCCAGTCACTATCGGTAATATCATTGGCGGCGGTGTCATGGTAGGTCTGACAAACTGGTTCATTTTCCGCCGTCATCACTAATTGGCTTTTCCAATTGATGTGATACCCCGGATCTTTTTTTAAATCAATACCGAAGAGGTAATGAAAAAATGGCAGAGTTAAGCGAAAAATGTCTGAAAGCGTGGGAAGGTTTTGCTCCTGGCGCATGGCGTAAATACCCGCGATTTCATCCAATCTAACTACACTCCTTATGAGGGTGATGAATCCTTCCTGGCTGGCGAATCAGATGCGACAGCTAAACTGTGGGAACAGGTTATGGAAGGCATCAAGGAAGAAAACCGCACTCATGCCCCTGTAGATTTCGATACTGATGTAGCTTCAACCATCACTTCTCACGATGCTGGCTACATCAACAAAGACTTGGAAAAAATCGTTGGTCTGCAAACTGAAAAACCACTGAAACGTGCAATTATCGCATTTGGTGGTATCAAAATGGTTGAAGGCTCTTGCCAAGTTTATGGCCGTCAACTTGATCCACAAGTGAAAAAAATCTTCACTGAATACCGTAAAACTCACAACCAAGGCGTTTTCGATGTTTACACTAAAGACATCCTGAACTGCCGTAAATCTGGCGTTATCACTGGTCTGCCAGATGCTTATGGTCGTGGTCGTATCATCGGTGACTACCGTCGTGTTGCTCTGTACGGTATCGACTTCCTGATGGCAGACAAACTGGCTCAGTTCAAATCTCTGCAAGCTAAATTAGAAGCGGGTGAAGATTTAGAAGCGACTATCCGTCTGCGTGAAGAAATCTCTGAACAACACCGTGCATTAGCTCAGCTGAAAGAAATGGCTGCTAAATACGGTTGTGACATTTCTGGCCCAGCGACAACAGCTCAAGAAGCTGTTCAGTGGACTTACTTCGGCTACTTAGGCGCAGTGAAGAGCCAGAACGGCGCGGCAATGTCTTTCGGTCGTACAGCGACTTTCTTAGACGTTTACTTCGAACGTGACCTGAAAAAAGGCCTGATCACTGAAGCTGAAGCACAGGAAATCGTTGATCACCTGATCATGAAACTGCGTATGGTTCGTTTCCTGCGTACACCTGAATATGACACACTGTTCTCTGGCGACCCAATTTGGGCAACAGAATCTCTGGGTGGTATGGGTGTTGACGGTCGTACTCTGGTAACTAAGAGCTCATTCCGTTACCTGAACACACTTTATACCATGGGCCCTTCACCAGAGCCTAACATGACAATTCTGTGGTCTGAAGACCTGCCAATGGGCTTCAAAAAATACTGTGCAAAAGTATCTATCGATACCTCTTCAGTTCAGTATGAAAATGATGACCTGATGCGCAATGACTTCAACAACGACGATTACGCAATTGCTTGCTGTGTATCACCAATGATTATTGGTAAACAAATGCAGTTCTTTGGTGCTCGCGCAAACTTAGCGAAAACCATGCTGTATGCAATCAACGGCGGTGTTGATGAAAAAATGAAACTGCAGGTTGGTCCTAAAACTGCACCAATTACTTCAGAATATCTTGAATACAATGAAGTTATGGATCGTCTGGATCACTTCATGGACTGGTTGGCTACTCAGTATGTCACAGCACTGAACATTATCCATTACATGCATGACAAATACAGCTACGAAGCAATTCAGCTGGCTCTGCATGACCGTGACGTAATCCGTACTATGGCTTGTGGTATTGCGGGTCTGTCTGTTGCAGCTGACTCTCTGTCTGCTATCAAATACGCGAAAGTTAAACCAGTTCGTGATGAAGACGGTATCGCTGTTGACTTCGAAATCGAAGGCGAATACCCACAATTCGGTAACAACGATGAACGTGTAGACAGCATCGCTTGTGACCTGGTTGAACGCTTCATGAAGAAAGTTCAGCATCGCAAAACTTACCGTAATGCGATTCCAACTCAGTCAGTTCTTACTATTACTTCTAACGTTGTATACGGTAAGAAAACTGGTAACACTCCTGATGGTCGTCGCGCTGGTGCTCCATTCGGTCCAGGTGCTAACCCAATGCACGGTCGTGACCAGAAAGGTGCGGTAGCATCCCTGACTTCAGTTGCTAAACTGCCATTTGCTTACGCTAAAGACGGTATTTCTTACACCTTCTCTATCGTTCCGAATGCACTGGGTAAAGAAGCTGATTCACAGAAAGCGAACCTGGTTGGTCTGATGGATGGTTACTTCCACCACGAATCAAACATCGAAGGTGGTCAACACCTGAACGTGAACGTAATGAACCGTGAAATGCTGTTAGATGCAATGGAAAATCCTGAGAAATATCCTCAGCTGACTATCCGTGTATCTGGCTACGCAGTACGTTTCAACTCACTGACTAAAGAACAGCAACAGGACGTAATTACTCGTACCTTCACTCAGTCTATGTAAGACTGTCTGTTCTCAAAAAACCCCGGCTGGTAACAGCCGGGGTTTTTTTATGCTTTATCTTTTACTTTCTGAGTGTTATTCGTGCCCTTCTGGCAGAACTGTAATAAAATAACCATAAATAAAAGAAGTATTCTGGAGTTATCTATGACAATTAAAGGTCGCATTCATTCTATTGAGACCTGTGGTACCGTTGATGGTCCGGGTATCCGGTTTATTGCCTTTTTCCAAGGCTGTTTGATGCGCTGTCTGTATTGTCATAACCGTGACACTTGGGATACGGAAGGTGGCCGGGAAGTCACTGTTGATGACTTAATGAAAGACTTGCTTTCTTATAAGCATTTCATGCGTTCTTCAGGTGGCGGTGTCACTGCATCAGGCGGTGAAGCAACCTTACAAAAGGAATTTGTGACTGAATGGTTCAAAGCCTGTAAAGAGCAAGGAATACATACTTGCCTTGATACAAATGGTTTTGTTCGTCATTACGATGAAGCACTAGACGCGTTACTGGAACAAACTGATTTAGTCATGCTGGATATCAAACACATGAATGATGAAATCCACATTCCTTTAACACATGTCAGCAATAAGTATTGCCTTGAGTTTGCTCGCTATCTTGTCAAAAAGAACAAAACGATCTGGATTCGTTATGTCGTTGTGCCAGGCTGGTCTGATGACGATGAAGGTGCTCATGCCTTAGGAAGATTTATTCGGGATGAGTTGCAGGGGAAAGTTGAAAAACTGGAAATGCTTCCTTATCACGAGCTAGGCAAACATAAATGGACTGCTATGGGTGAAAAATACGAGCTCGAAGGCATCCACCCTCCTAAAAAAGAAGTTATGGAACACCTGAAAGAAATTCTAGTTTCTTACGGTATTAACGCGAAGTACTAATTAAATATAAAGGTACGATCCAATTGTTCGAAAGCTTTACGTAAGGTTTTCGCCAAATCGAAATAATTGGGTCGACCTGCTGCGGTACTGCAATTCATTTTACTATTAATTTCGCGATACCAACGCGATAACGATGGCGGCAGTGCCGTTTCAGCTCGTTTTCCCAGCCAAAAATATCCTTGTACCGGTAAACTCACCGCAAATAAGAAACTAGTAAATAATGTTGGCCAGTGCGACGGATTCCCCCATTGCAACTGTAAACAAGTACCCACCACAATAAGTGCCGGAATGATTTTTTTACTGATGTTCAGTAATGGGATGAGTTTCTGCTCAGGAAACATCACAGAAAGTTCAGGTTGCAATGGCCATGCAACAGAATAATCAGCGCCAAGCTCCAGTGTTCTACCGAAAGATGCCATACTGCTTTCCCCCTCTTTCGCTGATTTTAAATTTAATTACAAACTTAAATAACTAAATATTTTTTGAGCTTTTCTTGCTTCACCTGTATTCTTCCCGTCCTTAAGTTACAGTGTAACACAAGATTAACATTCATCTTTTGAACATAGACTCTTTAACCCTCTTCTAAACGAGAGGTAAAGAGTGGGCTCCTTAGTTAAGGATATGCTATATTTGATATCTATGTTTAACATTTTTTGAACATATCTGTAACTTATTGTTTAACCCCCCATATTTAGGATGAGTAAATGAGTAGCAAGTTGGTTCTTGTACTGAACTGCGGTAGTTCTTCCCTGAAATTTGCAGTGATTGACGCCACCACCGGTGATGAAAAACTTTCAGGTCTAGCTGAATGTTTACACCTCGATGACGCACGAATCAAGTGGAAACTGGACGGCGAAAAAGGAAATGCTGATTTAGGTACTGGTGCTGCTCATCAGGAAGCGCTGGATTTTATTGTTCACAATATCTTACCAACCAAACCTGAACTGGCTCAGGATTTGGTTGCCATTGGTCATCGCGTTGTTCATGGCGGTGAGAAATTTACTCATTCCGTCGTGATCGATGAATCTGTTATCAAAGGTATCGAGGAATGTTCAACGCTGGCTCCACTGCATAACCCAGCTCATTTAGTTGGTATTCGCGCAGCCCAGCATGCGTTCCCTACTCTGCCAAACGTTGCCGTATTTGATACTGCGTTCCATCAATCTATGCCGGAACAAGCGTATCTGTATGCACTGCCATACAAACTGTACAAAGAAAATGGTATTCGCCGTTACGGCATGCATGGCACCAGCCACTATTACATCAGCCTGAAAGCAGCGGAAGCACTGAATAAACCAGTTGAAGAATTGAACATCATCAACTGTCATTTAGGCAATGGTGGCTCAGTTTGTGCCATTAAAGGTGGTAAATCTGTTGATACTTCCATGGGGATGACTCCATTGGAAGGTCTGGTCATGGGAACACGTTGCGGTGACATCGATCCTGCAATTATTTTCCATCTGCATGACGCGCTGGGCATGAGTCTGGATGACATTCATAAAATGCTCACCAAAGAATCAGGTTTACAAGGTCTGACCGAAGTGACCAGCGATTGCCGTTATGTTGAAGATAACTATGGCGCGAAAGAAGAAGCGACTCGCGCAATGGATATCTATTGCTACCGCTTGGCAAAATACATTGCTAGCTATACAGCTGCTTTAGATGGCCGTCTGGATGCTGTTGTATTTACAGGCGGTATCGGTGAAAACGCAGCACCAATTCGTGAACTGACATTGAACCGCTTATCATTATTAGGATTTAAAGTTAATAAAGAAGCGAACCTGGCTGCTCGTTTTGGTAAACAAGGTGTGATTACTGAAGAAGGTAGTACCATCGCAATGGTCATACCAACGAATGAAGAGTGGGTAATTGCACGAGATTCTGCAAATTTAATCGCCGTATAATCATTTAATAATATAGAATACCTAGGCTGCCAACTGGCAGCCTTTTCATTAGTAAATAACCGTCGTAACAAGGGGATATAAAGTGGCTCGTACTATCATGCTTATCCCGATTGGCACCGGCGTTGGCGTTACCTCTGTTAGTCTGGGCATGGTTCGGGCAATGGAGCGTCATGGCGTTAACGTTAGCTTTTTTAAACCGGTTGCCCAACCGAGACCAGGTCAATCAGGCCCAGAAACGTCGACAGCAGTCATTCGTGCTGGTTCTAATATTACTCCACCTGAACCACTCTCTCTGCAGTATGCAGAAAACATGATCACTTCAAATAATAGCGCAGTTCTGCTCGAAGAAATTGTTGCTTTATATGAAAGTCATGTAAAAGAAAGTAGTGCTGAAGTTGTCGTTATCGAAGGTCTGGTACCTGTTGATAAGCAACCTTTTGCTAACAAGCTGAATCAGGATATTGCTACTGCATTGGACGCTGAAATTGTCCTGGTAACACATCCTGGCAACGATAGCAGCCAGAAACTGAAAGAACGCATTGAGTTAGCTTGCTCTAACTTTGGTGGCGTGAACAGTAAGCGTATCGTTGGCTGTATTATTAATAAAGTGGGTGCGCCGGTTGATGAACACGGTAATACTCGTCCTGATCTGACTGAGATGTTTGAAGCTCATCACACAGGCGAGAGTGCTAGCAATCACCTTGAAATCCTACAGTTCTTTGGCAAATCTCCACTGAAAATTCTGGGTTGCATCCCATGGAATGCTCAGCTGATTGCGCCACGTGCAATTGACTTAGCCCGTCATTTAAAAGCACGCGTACTGAATGAAGGTGAAATCTACAACCGCCGACTGAACATTGTCACGTTCTGCGCCCGTTCTATTCATAATATGGTGCAGCACTTCAAACCAGGTAGCTTACTAGTTACATCTGGCGACCGTTCTGACGTTATCGTTTCAGCCTGTTTGGCTGCAATGAACGGTGTAAAACTGGGTGCATTACTGCTGACCGGTGGCTTTACGCCGGAGCCACAAGTTATGGCGCTTTGCCAGCAAGCAATGCAAACAGGTTTACCAATTCTGATCAACGACACCAATACCTGGCAAACTGCTGTTAGTCTGCAGAATTTCAATGTTGAAATTCCATTTGACGATACAGTACGTATTGAACTGGTTCAGGACTATGTTGCTGGTCACGTTGATAAGCACTGGATTGAATCACTGACTGCAGCATCAACTCACCCACGTCGTCTAAGCCCACCTGCATTCCGTTATCAGTTAACTGAGCTGGCTCGTGCTGCAAACAAACGTGTTGTTCTGCCTGAAGGTGAAGAGCCTCGCACAATTAAAGCTGCGGCGATCTGTGCTGATCGTGGTATCGCGCGTCCGGTTCTGTTGGGTAATCCAGAAGAAGTTCGCCGTGTTGCTGAACAGCAAGGCGTTGTTTTATCAGATCGCGTTGAGATTCTTGATCCGGCTGAAATCCGTGAACGCTATGTTCCGCGTTTAGTTGAATTACGTAAGAGCAAAGGTATCACTGAAGTTGTTGCTCGCGAACAACTCGAAGACAACGTTGTTCTGGGCACCATGATGCTGGAACGTAATGAAGTTGACGGTCTGGTATCTGGCGCTGTTCACACCACAGCGAACACGATCCGTCCTCCGCTTCAGATCATCAAAACTGCACCTGGTAGTTCACTGGTTTCATCTGTGTTCTTCATGCTGTTACCGGATCAGGTTCTGGTTTATGGTGACTGTGCGATCAACCCGGATCCAAATGCTGAGCAACTGGCTGAAATTGCAATCCAGTCTGCAGATTCTGCAAAAGCATTCGGTATCGAACCACGTGTTGCGATGATCTCTTACTCTACCGGCACATCAGGCACTGGTGCTGATGTCGATAAAGTACGTGAAGCAACCCGCATTGCGAAAGAAAAACGTCCTGATCTGGTGATTGATGGTCCGCTGCAATATGACGCGGCTGTAATGGCTGACGTTGCATTGTCAAAAGCACCTAACTCACCTGTTGCTGGTCAAGCAACTGTATTCGTATTCCCAGACCTGAACACTGGTAATACGACTTACAAAGCTGTACAGCGTTCTGCAGATCTGGTCTCTATCGGCCCAATGCTGCAAGGTATGCGTAAACCTGTAAACGATCTGTCTCGTGGTGCATTGGTAGACGATATTGTCTACACCATCGCCCTGACAGGTATTCAGGCAACACAGAATGCCGCTGCTGAGTAATCAGTCATTCTGAATTTAAAAGGCTCTGTTTAACAGAGCCTTTTTTATTTCCCACCACATATCCGCTAATTTTACAGTATTCATCTACAACTTTACCCACAGGAAATGTGGATAAGATCAAATTGCATCATTCTAAAAATGTCTAAAAAACAAGCATAAGCCGGCTGTCTGACGTACGCTTATCAGGTGGAATGCATCATTTTAGTTCGGTTTATGGGCAGGACGTCGATATGAAGATTCTTATTACAGGCGCGACAGGTTTTATTGGTCATAAATTAGTCGATTCATTGCGATTAGATCATGAACTATTATTGATTAGTCGTCAGCCAAAGTTAGCAGCTCAACAGTTATCTGTGGATAACTCTCAAGTTATTCATATCGATGAACTAAAAAACATGGATGATGTGGATGTAATTATTAATCTTGCTGGAGAATCACTTGCGAATAAACGTTGGACTGAACCCCAAAAACGTCGAATCAGTGAAAGCAGATGGATAATGACTGAACAGCTCATTCATGCTTTAAAACAAAGCGTCCCAAAGCCTCGGATATGGATAAATGCATCAGCAATTGGTTACTACGGCTCACAATCACTTTACCCAATCAATGAAGATTATGAGCCCCTCTACCCAGATTTTGCATCGAGAGTCTGTCATCGCTGGGAGGAGTTGGCAAATCAGGCAAAAGATCTGAATTGCCGTGTTTGCATTTTACGATTTGGAATCGTTTTAGATACTGATGGCGGCATGTTGGAAAAACTTTGGCTTCCTTTCTGGTTCGGATTAGGAGCTAAATTGGGTAATGGCGAACAAATGATGTCCTGGATTAGTAGGACAGATCTCATCCGGGTCATCCTCTTCCTCTTAGAACATGAAACATTGGCAGGTGTTTTTAATGTGACGACACCCAATCCAGTCACTCAGGCTGAATTTGCATCTCTATACGCTCAGTTCTTACATCGGCCCAGATTTTTATCAGCCCCAGCTTGGGCGCTAAAATTGGTCCTTGGTGAAATGGCGTCGCTGTTACTCGGCAGTCAGAACGTACAACCCAAACACTTACTCGAAGAAGGATTTCAATTTCTATATCCGACATTAACTGAAGCATTAGCACATATGAATAAGAACGAATAAAACACGCCATCTAAAGTGATCTTAACCGCCCCATGAGTGTTTTTGTGAGAAGTGGCTGTAATGTAAACTGAGACACACTCAAGACAACGACAGAGCCAGTTAGCGGTAACAACCACCATAACAGCGGTAACCAAGTCCAGCTTTGATCGCTCCACTGGGTTTGCATCCACCAGCGAACCACCTCACAGCAAAGCGCTGCTGTAAAACCTGCAAATGTACCTAATAATAGCGCTTGCCAGTAGAGCATACACCGCAATACTTGTTTTTTTGCGCCTAATGTTCTCATCACAACCAAGGCTATTTGTCGTTGTTGCATGCCAGCGTTCCATTGAACAATTAAAACCAGCGTTGCAGACAGCACAACTAAAAACATCAGTAAGGTTATCGCTTTTGCAACTTTATCTAGGACTGCCTGTAATTTGGTCAAGATTGAATCAATATTCAAGGAGGTAATTGTTGGAAATGTTCTGGCCAATTCCACTTCATCGCTGATTGCAGATGCTGAAACTTTTAGGCTTGTCATCCAACTGACAATAAATGGTTGGAAAACATCAGGTGAAAAAATCATAAAGAAATTCGGTCGCATACTTTGCCAGTCAACCTGACGAATGTTTTTTACTGTAACCGTGAAAGACTGATCATCGACTTGGAATGTCAACTTGTCACCGATGTGGATGTTTAGATCCTGAGCTACACCTTGTTCGATTGAAACCTGTTTTTTTTCAGTTCCAGACCATGGTGCACCTTCTACAATCGGAGATTCTGCAGGCAGTTGTGTCTGCGCTGTCATTGTTAATTCCCGATGAATGCCTTTGCGACCGGACTGATTATTTTCCTGCGTTACAGAATCATCGTTTATTTTGATTAAACGTCCACGCACGATCGGATAAAGCGGTGCATGCGCTAATTTGTGCTGGCGCAGAAAAGTTTCGAGCGCCGGTTTATCAAAATCAGAAATATTAATCAGAAAACGATTGGGAGCATCTGCAGGTAAAAATGAACGAAAGCCACCAACAATTTCAGCACGCATGCTGATTACAACACCTAACAATAACAATGCGAGCGCAATACCGCTTAATTGGTTCAAAATAGCAAAAGGCTGTCGTTGCCAATGCTGAACTGCAAGGTAGAAACTACTGCCAACATGTCCACTAGGTAACGTTCGGAGTAATACATACCCTATTCCTCCCAGCAAGCAGACTAAAAGGACAATGCCACCCAATAAACTGAAAACCAGCGTGGCATCCCTAAGCAAAAAGTAATTCACAAATAGTAAGCTAAAAAGTAGCACAGGCAATGTGAACCAATTGGGGATCTGGCTTTCCTGTTCTTGTCTCAACACTCTTAATGCAGGCACATTTACCAATCGCAAAAGCGGGATCAGCACCAGAGACAACACAAGGAAAATGGAGATACCAAGCACAATCAGGAAAGGCGTGATTGATACTGTTCGTAAATCAGCAGGTAATGCAGAACCCAGTAACTGAATCATCCATAGATGAAGCCCCCACCCGACAATCAACCCGAGAACAACACCAGATAGTGTCAGTAAACACAGCAGCCCTCCCAATAAAAAGACAATCTGCCGCCTTGATGAACCAAATGTTTTTAGCAAAGCCAACATGGTTTGTGTTTTCTGAGTAAAATGCGTGATCGCAATCGTCATTGCGACAGCCCCCAGTAACAGACCTAATAATGAGGCAATTCGGAAGAATCGTTCGCTCCGTTCTAATTGGCGAGATAAGTTCCGGTTTGCATCTTCCGGCTTCATTAGTCGCTGTCCCGGTTTGAGTCGATTTTTGATGAGCGCTTCCCAGTCATCAAGCTCGGCTCTTGTGCCATGTAAAAGTAAACGATGGGTAACACGACTCCCAGGTAAAATAACTTGTGCAGCACCTAAATCAGCCTGATGCATGAGAGCACGGGGAGCGAGTGCAAGCGGATTAAAGCTTTGGTCGGGCTCCTGAATCAGTTCACCGGCAACCTTCAGGGTTGTTGACCCTAATTGAACGATATCTCCGGGTTTTACCTGCAACAGCCGCAATAAAGATTCGGATAACCATAACTCACCCGGTCGCACAGCCTCAGCAGGATGCAGTTGAAGTTTGCCATAAAAAGGATAACCATCTTCAACTGCTTTTACGGATGCAAGCTGCATATTGTCCCCAGCCAGCAACATGGTCGAGAACTCAGTCGTTTGAGTTGTTTGTAAGTTAAATGCTTTTGCTTCATTACGAATATTCGCAACAATCGGCTCAGCGGATCGAAGGACTACATCAGCAGCCAAAAAATCGCGCCCCGAAACACTGAGGTTTTGCGTCAACCGGTCAGATAACAATGCAACACTAAGAACGGAAGCGATACTCACTGCCAGCGCAAGCACAAACCATTGTAATCCACCTTGCCAGCCCAGCCGGTAAAACAGCCTTATGAGTAAACGGATCATAATGCCTCCAGTTTTCCAGCTTCCATGTGATAGCGTTTCTGACAGCGATCAGCCAACGTCGAATCATGAGTGACAATGACTAAACTGGAACCAGACTGACTGTTCATTCGAAATAATAGATCCGCTACTTTTATACCGGTATGCTGATCCAAATTTCCGGTGGGTTCATCCGCTAATAGCAATGGAGGATCACACATAAATGCACGGGCTATTGCGACACGTTGCTGTTCTCCTCCGGAGAGTCGTGACGGTTTATGATTCAGTCGTGCAGAAAGACCTACTTCTGTCAGTAATTCAATTGCCTTCTCCCGGGCGTTTTTCATGCCTTTGAGCTCAGCTGGTAACATGACATTTTCTAAAGCAGTGAGTTCAGGGATCAGTAAAAATGACTGGAATACAAATCCTATTTTTTCAGCTCTGAGTTGTGCCCGTTGTTCCTCATCCATCTGATGAAGCGGATGACCGACAATGAAAATTTCTCCTGATGTAGGTTCATCCAGTCCAGCTAGCATGCTTAGGAGTGTTGATTTGCCAGATCCGGATGCGCCAACGATGGCAATACTTTCACCTGGTTTGACCTCTAATCGGATATCCTGAAGAATAGACAAAGCATCATTTCCAACCTGAACCTGATGCGAAAGGTTATGAACCTGAATCATAAGAGGTTGAATCATGAGAGGTATCCTACTGATGTTATTATCTGCTTGCTCGTTTTATAGCCATGCTACCACTTTACTAATTCTAGGAGACAGTCTCAGCGCCGGCTACATGATGTCCGCAGAGGAAAGCTGGCCGAACTTACTTCAGAATCAATGGAATCAAGAAAAACAAAACATATCCATCATTAACAGCAGTATTAGCGGAAGTACGACTCAGGATGGGCTCGCACGCTTACCCCCACTCATGGAGCGCTATAAACCCGATTATGTTCTGATAGAGTTGGGCGCAAATGATGGCATCCGTGGCTTTCCACCGACTGTTCCATATCAAACGCTGAAAAAGATTATTCAGATCATTCAGGATCACCAAAGTAAGGCGCTATTGATGCAAATTCGCATTCCGCGAAACTATGGTGCAGCTTATATTGAGAAAATAGAGAGTATTTATCCACGTTTGTCACAGGAAATGAATGTCCCTGTGCTTCCATTTTTTCTGGAGAAAGTGATTGTTCATCCTGAATTGATGAGAGATGACGGTATTCATCCGACTGCACAAGCTCAGCCTGTCATTCAAGAGATGATGAACGAGGTTTTATTGACTTATATAAACAAAGAACTATCGGCCAATAAAGCAAAACCATAATGTAAAATAATGCAAAGATTGGTTTAAATCTGCTTCCTCTATTGTTCGCTTTTACTGACTCCGTATGATTGCGCTGAGTATTATCTTAGGAAAATTTACATGATTCGTTTATTACTCGTTGATGATGATCTGGAGTTATGTTGCATGCAGGGCGAATACCTCAGCAATGAAGGATTTTCGGTTCAAATGTGTCATGACGGTGAAGCCGGATTAGAAGAAGCGCTGAGTGGCGATTACGATTTGGTACTTTTAGATGTCATGATGCCAAAACTGAGTGGTATTGATGTACTTCGTCGTTTAAGAATTCATAGTAATGTGCCTGTGCTAATGCTGACAGCGAAAGGAGATGATATCGATCGTATTATCGGTCTCGAACTGGGTGCTGATGACTATGTATCCAAACCATGCACACCTCGGGAGCTTGTTGCTCGTGTTCGGGCAATCCTGCGCAGAGCCGATCCTGAAAAGCAGGATAACGGCCAAACTCAACCGCTGAAGGTCGGTGCACTTTGTATTTCTGCGGCAAGTCGAAATGCGACCTGGAATGAAAAACCTTTAGAGCTCACCAGCACGGAATTCAATTTACTGGAAATGCTCTGTCGTCGTGCCGGCCGAACCATCAGTAAAGAAGATTTGTCCATGCATACATTAGGACGTCCATTAGCCAGATATGACCGCAGCATAGACGTTCATGTGAGTAATTTAAGACAAAAAATTGGATTATTAAAAGACGGTCGCTCGCCGATACAAACTGTTCGCGGTATTGGTTATCAATTGGTTGTCGAATAAATATGCGCCAGATTTTCTGGAAGATTTTACTGAGTTTCTGGCTTGCTTTGTTAGTCACTGGCATCGGAACTGGTGCATTGGTCACTGTGTATCAGGAAGCGAAGGCAATTTATAAACCACTCGTTATCGACGAACGAGCAAATGGTTTTACAGAACCCATCGCAAAAACATTGGCCAATGGTGGTAAAGACCTATTAATGCAGCTCGTTACGATAGAGCAGAAAGGTCACATCGAAGAAGTCAAAAAAGGAATGGATCCACCTGGTCCACCAATGCCTTATGTGGTCAATGCACAAGGCAACGATATTTTCGGTCGAAACGTTGATCTGGAAATTTTTAATGAAGCCAAACGTCTTGCGGCAACGAATCCAAATCAACCCGGATTAGAACGCGTCACTACCCCGCAAAAAGAAGAATACTGGGTGTATTTACCGCAACATACGCCCCCTTTCCCTTACAATTTTATTTTTGAAATTTTTGATGTTCCCGCATTACCGTTATTGGTATTAGTGATTGTAAGCCTGCTATTCAGCAGCCTGTTGGCCAACACGATTTCCCGACCGATTAAGACGTTAAGAGACAATATCAAACAGGTCGCGGGTGGAAATTTTGATATCCATGTATCGCAAAAACTTGGAAAACGTCTTGATGAATTTTCTGAGCTCGGGCGTGATACGGATGTCATGGCGCATCAACTGAAACAATTAATTGAGGCTCAACGTCGTTTGCTACATGACGTGTCTCATGATTTACGCTCACCGCTTGCCAGGCTTCAATTAGCAATTGGTTTGTTGCGACAAAAACCAGAATCTTCCGAACAAATGCTTCAACGCATTGAACAGGAATGCCATCGCCTTGATAACCTGGTTGGTGAAGTTCTGACACTGGCAAGAATGGAATCCGGTGTTCCTCAACCGAAAGAAGATTATATTGACCTCATTGAATTGTTGAAATCGCTTGCAGACGATGCTCAGTTTGAAGCCAAAGACACTGGCAGTAGTATTGTCTTACAACTTGATGAGAAGCTACCAGAAGGAATTATCCTCCAAAGTCGAGGGGAACTATTACTGAGAGCTTTTGATAATTTAATCCGAAACGCATTAAAACATGCGGGTCGAGGTTGCCACATCGAGATTAGTATTTACCAAATCACACCAGACAGGCTCGGAATTGATATTGCTGATGATGGCCCGGGCATTGCGGAAAACGACCTGGATTCAATTTTCCGTCCGTTTTTCCGAAGTAATAATAATCCTGGCGCCGGATTGGGATTAGCGATTACCAAACGGGCAATTGATGCTCATGGCGGTATCATTCAGGCATTGAATCGGCCAAGAGGCGGGTTGTGCATGCATGTGGAATTACCTTGCACATTTCAACTATCGTAAATAATAAAATAAAAAGAAACCGGATTATTCCGGTTTCTTTTTATCCATTACCTCTTGTTGCATCAGACTTTCTTTAAAAAGTGTGGTCATCGTTGACGTTAATTCAGTTATAAGTGTTCTTCGAATTTTTGATAACGTCGGCTTATCCTTTTTGGACATGCTTAAAGGTCTGCATTGTTGAATTGTCTGTAATCCAAGTCGAGCCGATAACAAACCTGCTCCTAGTCCTTGCGCCAGTTTTGCGGAAACTTTTGTTGTCAGCTCTGATGCAAACCAGTCACTTCCCAATTCAGTCGCAAGTTCCGCGGTTCCGGCAAATACCATATGTTTTAAGATCTGCCGCATAAGCGCGATCAACGACCAATAACTTAATTTAATCTGATACAGCGTTGCTATCTGTCGAATCATCTTCAGACTACGCCATAACACCAAAACCATATCCGCAAGAGCTAAGGGGCTGGCCGCAACCATCAATGCTGTTTTTGCACTGTTATTCATGACCAATGCTAAAGCTTCATCATCTAAATCTTTCAATACCAATTGATTGAATAAATGCATCACCTCGGCGTTGGTATGATGCATCTCAATCTGTAACTGCCATTGTTCATAAACAGGTAAATGAATAATGTTTAAGTCTTTTGCTAATTGCTTACAGAACTCAACCGCATCATTTTTCCCCTGATCCACAGCCAGCATATCTGCTTTATAGCGTGATTTTTCGGTTCTTCGAAGTGCTCTGATTGTTCGCCACTCCTTAAAAATCAAACGCACAACACCACCAATACCAACCAGCCAGATAAGAGACCAGATAAATGAAAACCACTCCCCCTGCTGTGCTGTTGTGTATAAATCAACACCCAGTTGTCCAACACCCAAGAAAGTAATTAAAACAACCGAAATCAATAATCCTCTGTGACTTGAACGTTGTTTTTTATCTACGTTTATCGTCTGCTCAGCCCATTCAGTATCCATTTCGATACTATTTTCCAGCACATCCGGATGGACCTGAATAGCAGACTGATCATCTGTTTTCTTTGGTTGGTTTTTTAATATAGAAACAGGAACAGAAACGGAACCATTTGTCTCTTTCTGTTTTTCTGATGGTTTATTTGTCATGCCATTTTATCTCCCAGCAGAAACTCAAGCGCTTGATCCAGACGTATATGGGTATGAACTCCCTGTGTTACTGGCGGTCTTAAAACAGGGATCTGCAGCGACTTGTTTTGCCAGAATGAAGGATCAGGAATGTGATCCGGTATTTGCCCCGGAAATAGAGCAATTTCATGATTTTGTAAATCACACCCATGTAAAACGGTCAATGAACGACCTTCGTAATTTACTTGATGGTATTCCGAGGACTTGATAGCGGCCATCACCATATTTTCAAGCTCAATCCCCTCAAAACGAGCATTCGCAATCCCCCCCTGCACTATTTCTTTCAACAGTTTCAATAACGATGGATGTTGTTCCGGTGTGACATGATCCGCTTTCGTGGCAACAAATAAAAGCTTATCAATACGCGGGGAAAACAAACGTCGCCACCAGCCATTTTGCCCATATTGAAAACTTTTCAGAATACGGTTTAACGTGTCTTGTAAATCAAGAATTGCAGCCTCACCGGCCATCAATCCATGTAAACAATCCACCAGCACTATCTGACGATCAAAACCAGAGAAATGTTCACGATAGAACTGACGGACTACATGTTCCTTGTAAGATTCATATCGGGATTCCATCAAATGGAATAATGAATTTTTCGAAGCTGAGTGTGCTGGGAAATCGCCCGTCCAGGGCACAAACTGCAGTAACGGCGCACCTGCAAACTCTCCAGGGAGAACAAACCGCCCCGGCTGGATACTTTGTAAGCCCAGTACACTACGACATTGATGCAGATACGCGGTATAAAGCTCAGCAGCATGAATGACATCATCAACTCGCGCTTCTGCATTGTCTTCAGATTGCCAACCAGACACATGTTGTAACCAGCGCCCGGCTATTTTCCGCCGTTCCGGCTGGATAAGCTGACTCCGGATCAATTCACTCCAGGACTGATAATTCAAATCCAGTAGCGGGAGATCGAGCAACCATTCTCCCGGATAATCAACAATATCCAGATATAAACGACAGACGTCATTTCCTAATTTTTGTCGCAGGAAATGCTGGCTTCTGAAACGAAGTTCAATCCGGATTTCACTGAGTATTTTCGTGGGTTCAGGCCAGACGGGTGGATCATGACGTAAAGAGGCCTGTGCTTGCTTATAGGCAAAAGAAGGAATATGTGCATTGGTTTGAAGAACCTGCTGAGCGCCTAGAAAACGCCCGCGTTGCAAGACTTGCCAGTGTGGTAAACGCGCTTCAAACCCCGCACTTTCCAGCTGTTCCACCAATGATGTGACAAATGCAGTTTTCCCACTTCTCGCCAAACCTGTCACAGCCAATCGAAGATGACGATCCCAAGCTCGGTTCCATAATGTATCAACATTACGTTGTAATTGTTGCCAACGCGCATGTTCAGCCACAGATGCCTCCGGCAATACAAATAGATTGCTATATAACCAGTATGGGGATGCCTGGCACCTTAAACAAGCACTTCACAATAAGTCGAGTTATAATCAGCACTTAAGCGAATTCTCACCGATATGGCATGAGATTAGAACGGGTCTGTTATGCGATTGTATTCATATCTTTTATGTGTTTTCACCACTTGTTTGCTACTGGTTGGATGTAAACCAGCAGTATCGGCCAAAAACACAGGTGCAATTTATTGTGTGGATAGTTTTAGCCAGTATCTGAATCCCCAAATTCTGGGCTCCAGCCCTTTCGTCGCGTCACTCTCACAACAGGTCTATAACCGACTCATCGAAATCAACCCCGTGACACAACGCTTGGACAGCGCGCTTGCTGAGCGATGGAGTGTCAGTCGGAATGGTGTGGTTTATACTTTTGATTTAAAACAAAATATTCAATTCCATCATACCGAATGGTTCACGCCAACCCGTCCAATGAATGCCGAGGACGTGGTTTTTAGCTTCAGCCGCATCATTGATCAAAACAATCCATACCACATTGTTTCCGGGAGTGCGTATCCGTTTTTTGATAACCTGCGCTTTTCGAAAGTTTTGCAAAGTGTCCGCAAAATAAATGATTATCAGGTTCAGTTCATTCTCATCCATCCTGACGCATCTTTCATGGCAACACTTGCCAGTGATTACGCCGTCATTTTATCGGCTGAATATGCAGAACAATTGCAAAAGCAGAAAAAGTTGGGCGATATCGATGAATATCCGGTGGGAACAGGTCCTTATCAGTTGCTGGAAAAGCGAACCAACGAATATCTTCGTCTGACACGTAATCCGAATTACTGGGGATCGGAACCTAAACTCGAGCAAATCGTGTTTGACTATACGCCCCGAGCATCAAAACGACTACAAAAGCTATTTACCGGTGAATGTCAGGTCATCGCTACCCCCGCAGCCAGCCAATTACCGTTTATTCGGGATAATCCACGGACTGATTTAGATATCCAAAACAGTATGAATTCCACGATTTTGGTAATTAATACCAAGAAAAAACCACTGAATAATCTGAAAGTCCGGCAGGCCATTGCGATGGCAATTAATCGGGATAACCTGCAGCAAGCCGTATTTTTCGATACCGGAGAAGCAGCAAGCAGTTTGTTACCACCAGCATCGTGGGCACATAATCCAAACTTGGAGGAGTATTATTATAGCCCGCAAAAAGCTATTAAAATGCTGGCGGAAGCAGGTTATCCGAACGGTTTTAATTTAGCCTTATGGGTTCAACCAATTGCTCGAACCTATAATCCGGACGCATCAAAAACTGCTCAACTCATTCAAGGTGACCTTGCCAGAATTGGGATTGATGTAGAGATCGTCGAACCTAGCTGGTCATATATGCGAGAACATCTGATCGCTGGCGATCATGATTTAGCACTGCTCTCATGGGTTGCTGATAACGATGATCCAGACAACTTTCTTCGTCCGCTCTTAAGCTGTAAAGCGCTGAATAATTTCTCCGGATGGTGTAATGAAGAGTTTGATAGCACGCTTGATAGAGCATTGAGTACACAACGATTATCAGATCGTATTAACGAATATCACCGCTCCCAGGAACTGATTTACGAAGAGGTACCTGTGATCCCGCTGGCTCACGCATTGATGGTCAGCGCTTATTTAAAAAGTATTCATGACATTATTATGCCTCCCACGGGTGGAGTATCCTTTAAAAAGGCTTATAGGGAGGAATAACCGTGCTTAACTATATTCTGAGACGTTTAAGCCTGCTGTTTTTTACGCTTTTGTTGCTCAGCATTTTCGCGTTCATGATCGATCAGCAGATAAGAACCTACCCGACTATCAGCATGGTAGAAGGTTATTTCCATTATCTGAATCGCTTCTTCAGTGGTGAATGGGGAATATCTGTCACAACAGGCCAACCTGTTTTCAACAGTGTATTACATTATCTTCCTGCAACACTTGGCCTCATTATTTCAGGTGCAATTGTTGCCACACTCGTTGGTGTATTGCTGGGGACCATCGCAGCACTTTATAACGAGCGCCTGCCGGATCATATTATCTCGAACGTCAGTCTGCTGGGTTTCTCCATTCCTGTGTACTGGCTTGCGACACTGGCGACCATGATTCTGGCAATGCAATTTGGCTGGTTCCCTTCATCCGGGCAGTTAAGTCTTTTATATCAAATCAAACCAGTCACCGGATTCAGTCTATTAGACTGCTTGCTGTCTGATGCGCCTTATCGTTTTGATGCCATGCTAAATGCACTACTACACTTAGTGCTCCCTTCTTGTGTCCTTGCGATGACAACAACGACAGAAGTATTTCGTTTGGTCAGAAACTCAATGATCGAAGTCTTAAACCAAAATTATATCAAAGCCGCCTTAAGTCGCGGACATTCCACCCTGACAGTCGTCTTCCGTCACGGATTACGAAACGCATTACCGCCAATCATTCCTGTTCTGAGTATGCAATTCGGTACCCTTGTGACTTCAGCCATCATCACTGAACAGATGTTTGAATGGCCGGGACTAGGACGTTGGCTAGTCAGCAGTATCGTAGCGCGAGACTATGAATCTGTTCAGGCTTGTATGGTCGTGATCGCGATTGTACTGATTATTATTAATATCCTTGCAGAGATCGTTACGGTCCTGTTCTATCCGGCTAAAAGGAAAGAGTTGTATGCCCAGCAAGGTTAGGGTCTATCCTGAAATCAAGATCCCTTCTCCGCTGACTCAGACGTGGAATACCTTCCGACAGGATATTCGCGGGATGGTCGGGTTGTGGATGTTTCTTTTTTATATTTTCATCGCCATTTTTGGTCCAACCATTGCCAGCCATGATCCATTTAATCAAAACGCGACTGCGTTGCTGTTTCCTCCATCATGGGACAGCAAAGGCTCGTTATCCTACTTTTTAGGAACGGATGATTTGGGTAGAGATGTTCTCTCCCGTTTGCTCTATGGCGCACAGCTCACTTTCGGTAGTGCTTTGTTCGCTTGTGTAATAGCACTGTTCATCGGTATCAGCATCGGAATTGCAGCAGGAATGTTACGAGGGCTTGCCTCCAGTATTCTTCATCACATGCTGGATATCTTATTGTCCATTCCATCATTATTACTGGCCATCGTATTGGTCTCGCTGATGGGCCAGCCTTGAAAACGCATTAATAGCCATTACACTGGCACTGATCCCCCAGTTCATCAGAGCGTCCTATAACGCAGTGCGAGAGATTGCAGCTAAAGAATATATCACTGCGGTAAGGCTGGATGGCTCAACACCATGGCGTATCCTTCGTCTGGCCATCTTTCCGAATATCATTGATGTTATCGTCGCACAGGCAACGAGGGCTTTATCGGTTGCAATTCTGGATATCAGTGCTGTTTGCTTTTTGGGGATCGGAGCGCAATCACCGCAACCAGAATGGGGCACCATGATCGCAGATAGTCTTGATTTATCTTATATCGCACCGTGGAATGTCATCTTACCCGGGATGGCGATCATGCTCAGTGTCGTCGCTACAAACTTTCTTGGTGAAGGTTTACGTAAAGCATTGCAGCAAGGAAATGAATAATGCCGTTGCTAGATATCCGAAATTTAACGATTGAAATTGATACTTCCGAAGGTCGGGTTAAAGTCGTTGATAAACTTAGTCTCACGATCAATGAAGGTGAAGTGCGCGGCTTGGTTGGTGAATCCGGTTCAGGGAAAAGTCTGGTTGCGAAAGCACTGGTTGGGATCACCAAAAACAACTGGCATATCAGCGCAGATCGAATGAAGATCTGTGACATCAATGTTCTTGAATTAACACCGCGGGAACGTCGCCATTTTATCGCTGAAAATATCGCGATGATCTTTCAAGAACCGGTATCGTGTTTTGATCCCTCTGTTCCCGTTGGTGATCAATTAATCGAGGCCATTCCAAACCGTGTATTTGAAGGTAAATGGTGGCAACGGATTTTCTGGCGAAAAAAACATGCAAAAGCTCTGCTTCACCGTGTCGGGGTTAAAGATCACGAAAAAGTCATGAATGCTTATCCGCATGAGCTTTCAGATGGGATTTGCCAGAAAGTGATGATCGCAATGGCTATCGCGGTAAAACCACGACTTCTGATTGCTGATGAACCCATCAGTGCAATGGAAGCAACCACGCAAGCGCAGATCCTTCGTCTGCTGGATAAAATGAATGTGGTCAACCATACAACGATCCTGCTGATCAGTAATGACATGGATGCCATCGCGAACTTGGCGGACAGTATCAGCGTAATGTATTGCGGGCAGATGGTTGAAACCGGCTCCCGTGAAGTCATGTTGAAATCACCGCACCATCCATACACAGCTGCATTGTTGAATGCTTTGCCTGATTTTTCTCAGGATCTGCCACATAAATCAAAACTGGAAACTTTGCCAGGCTCTATTCCTTCCCTACAGCATCTTCCTATTGGTTGTCGCCTCGGGCCCCGCTGTCCGTATGCACAAAAACTCTGTGTCCAGACACCACATGTGAACCAAAGTACGAAGGGACATCTCTATTACTGTCATTACCCACTGAACATGGAGGAAGCCAACCGATGAGTATGACACCGTTGCTTCGTGTTGGTGGTATTAGCAAAATATACTACAACCGGGTTGGACTCTTCCGACGTAAGCCAGTGCAAGTGTTACGAGATATTTCGTTTACCTTAGAAGCAGGCGAAACCCTGGCGTTGGTTGGCGAAACTGGTTCAGGCAAAAGTACGTTAGCCAAAATTCTGGCTGGCGTTACACCGCCATCTTCTGGTTCTATCGAAGTGAATGGTGAAGAAATTGCGTTTGATGATACTGAAAAACGCTGCAAATTGATCCGCATGGTTTTCCAGGATCCCAACTCATCATTGAATCCACGATTACGTATCGGACGGATTCTTGAAGCGCCGTTACGACTTAATACAGAGTTAACGGAACAAGAGCGTGCAAACACCGTTATCGACACACTCCGGTTGGTAGGACTCTTACCAGAACATGCTTTGTTCTATCCCAAAATGCTCTCTTTGGGTCAAAAACAACGCGTCGCATTGGCTCGCGCATTGATTCTGGATCCAAAAATCATTGTGGCTGACGAAGCTTTTTCGATGCTGGATGTTTCCATGCGTTCCCAGATAGTGAACTTATTGCTGGAATTACAATCCAGGTTTGGTTGGTCTTACGTCATCGTGGCAAACGATTTAGGACTAGTAAAACATATCAGCGATAAAGTGATGATTATGCATCAGGGAGAAATTGTTGAAATCGGAAACACCAATGATGTGTTTGAAAATCCGGAGCATGATGTAACCAAACGCCTGATACAGAACCATGGTCACGAATATCGACGCTAAAAATCCATACGTTTATTTGACGAAATCAAAAAACAAAAAAGCCCTGAATGATCAGGGCTTTTTATTAAGTTTGTTTAAACGCCAGCTTTTGCCAAGGTTGCAGAAACAATTTGTTGTGCTTCTTGCTGAATCGCATCCAGATGCGCTTCGCCTTTAAAACTTTCCATATAGATTTTATATATAGATTCTGTACCACTCGGACGAGCAGCAAACCAGCCATTTTCTGTAACGACTTTTAATCCACCAATCGCAGCATTATTGCCTGGTGCATTCGTCAGTTTGGCAATAATCGCTTCACCGGCCAGTTCAGTTGCTTCCACCATATCTGGGCTCAGTTTCGATAATACAGCTTTCTGTGCAGTATTTGCCGGCGCATCAATACGACGGTAAACAGGCGCACCAAACTCTTCGGTCAACTCGTTGTATAGCTGTTGTGGATCTTTGCCAGTCACAGCCATAATTTCAGCAGCCAGCAGCGCGAGAATGAAACCATCTTTATCTGTAGTCCAGACTGTGCCGTCTTTACGCAGGAACGATGCGCCAGCACTTTCTTCGCCGCCGAAACCAAAACTGCCATCAAACAGACCATCAACGAACCATTTGAATCCAACTGGAACTTCTTTCAGATCACGACCAATTTTAGCAGCAACGCGATCAATGATTGAGGAAGATACCAGTGTCTTACCAACAGCAGCATTTGCCGGCCATCCAGCACGATGCGTGAACAGATATTGAATCGCAACTGCCAGATAATGGTTTGGATTCATCAAACCAGATTTAGTCACAATCCCATGACGGTCATAATCAGGATCATTACCCAGCGCGATATCAAATTTATCTTTCAGACCGATCAGGCTTGCCATTGCCCATGGGCTTGAGCAGTCCATACGCACTTTGCCGTCTTTATCCAATGTCATGAAAGAGAAGGTTGGATCAACGCGGTAATTTACAACCTCAATGTTCAAGCCGTAAGTTTTTGCAATGACATCCCAGTATGCAACACCAGCACCACCGAGTGGATCAACACCGATTTTAATACCAGCTTTACGAATCGCTTCCATATCCAGCACATTCGCCAGATCATTCACATAAGGGGTGACATAGTCATATTCTTCAACAAAAGCAGATGCCATTGCTGCTGCGTATGGCATCACTTTGACCGCAACAGAACCTTGCTCCAGAATTTCATTCGCACGGTTTTCAACCCACTTCGTGATTTCCCCTTCAGCAGGACCACCATGAGGCGGGTTATATTTGAAACCACCATCTTCTGGCGGATTATGAGACGGAGTGATCACCACACCATCCGCCTGATCTGCATGTTTTGCACTGTTATAAGTCAGGATTGCATGAGAAACGACTGGTGTAGGTGTATAGCCTAAGCCTTGCTGAATGCGCACCTTCACACCATTTGCCGCTAAGACCTGAACTGCACTCGCTAACGCAGCTTCAGATAAGGCATGGGTATCCATACCAATAAATAAAGGACCTGTAATCCCCTTACTCTGGCGATACTCAGCAAGTGCCTGACTCACCGCCTGAATATGAGATTCAGTAAATGCAGAATTTAATGAACTACCACGATGGCCTGATGTACCAAAAGCAACACGTTGCTCCGGTAACGACATATCGGGTTTATTGAGATAATAAGCAGCAACTAAACGCGGAATATTGGTTAGATCTTCTACCCGTGCAGGTTTCCCAGCATGTGGATGTTGTGCCATCTTCGACTTCCTGTTCTAAACTTTGTTACACACCTCTGCAATTGTGTCAGCAGAGTACCCCATCGCCTGCATCAACTGCTCAATGATCAGTCGCTTACGGCCTGTATTCGTGTTGGTAATAACCCAATAAGGCGTATCTGGTACTTGTTTAGGTTTTGTTGTATTGCCGTTTTCCAATAACGCCTGAGGATCTTGCGAGAAGTAAATACGCTTCCGACCTTTAATATCTGCTGCTTGTGAGAAATTACCCGGCTGAGCACGATATAACGCTGACAAAATCAACATAAAACGCGCAATTGCACTTTCTTCTTTTGAAAGCTGAACTTCATCGAGGGTCATTTTCAGCAATTGCTCAGGTTCAATACTTTCAGCTGCTTGTTGAGTCAGATGATCTTCTACCGCATTTGCTTGCACAGCTTCAGTGGGCAAAGACAATAAACGTCGAAGTATATCTGACGCACTTTCACCTATGTGTAATGTCCGGCTAGCAATATAACGATAGAGTTGCTCATCAACCTCGATGGTTTTCATGTTTCACTGTTCCGACTAAAAAACAAATTACAGCCGGAATTATACATAAGCCACAGCATCAAACCTAACGCTAGTACAAACAGATTCCGCTTATTCTGTGTTTCACAGTCGCATAAACCATGCAGCACAACACCCGTCCCCATACAAATCTGTGATTCCGCTCTCAATTAAGCTGGTGTCCAAAGCCTGAAACCAGTTTCACTTTTGAAACCAACTGGTTAGATAATAATCAATTAAAAAATACAGTTTAGATACAAGAAATCGCGGCTCGATAAATAACGATTCTGTCTTCATGTGTTCATCAAATTTGTTAATATTCTGTAAAACAAACATGATTAGATTTGTAATGACGTTGAATTATCAATTTTTCGAACAAAACAAAAATGAAACCCCAATTGTTTTGATTCATGGCTTATTTGGAAAACAGGACAATCTTGGTTTATTAAAAAATCATCTAATTGCCCAATACCCTGTTATTACGATTGATTTAAGAAACCATGGCTTGTCATCATGGTCTGAATCCATGAATTATGAGCTGATGGCAAGTGACATCTTTGAATTGTTATCGTTTCTCAATATTCAAAAAGCCACTTTAATTGGTCACTCAATGGGCGGCAAAGTTGCAATGGCTTGTGCGCTCAAACAGCCAGAACAGGTTGCATCACTGATCGTGGCTGATATGTCTCCAGTTACTTATACAGAGCATCGCCATATCGCAGTTCTGGCAGCATTGAATGCTGTTGCACAACAACAACCAAACTCAAGAAAAGAAGCTGATGTAGTGATGCAGCCTTTTCTGGGTGACCTTGCCGTCAGACAATTTTTACTGAAATCTTTTTCAGCAACTTCACCAACGCGATGGCAATTCAATCTTGAAACGCTGGAGCAGCACTATCAGGACATCATGGACTGGCCATATGATGGATTACAGTTTCAGGGCAAAACCCTTTTTATCAAAGGCGGAAACTCAGACTACCTGTTACCTGAGCATCAGGACATCATTCGCCAACAATTTCCAAATGCCAAAGCACATATTATGTCAGGCTGCGGACATTGGCTTCATGCGGAAAAGCCATCCATGTTTAACCAGATTATCAGTCGTTTTCTGGGCACAGAATAAACAAAAGTACTACATGACCAGATTATGATTTAAGAAACAATATGGTATAGTGCGCCCCCAATTGAGAAATACACGCACCTGAACCTTTATCTGGCAGTAATAAAACATATGGCAAAACATCAATCGGATCGCATTACACTGGATCTGTTTGCTGATGAAAAGCGTCCAGGGCGCCCCAAAACAAATCCTCATCCCCGAGATTTGCAATTAAAAATCAATAAGCGAAATCAGCTTAAACGGGATAAGGAGAAAGGGCTTCATCGTGTTGAACTCAAACTTGATGCTGAAATATTAAATGATCTCAATCATCTAGCAGATGCACGAGCGATGAGTCGTGCAGAGTTGATTCAGGAATTAGTTCAGCAATACGTTAGCGCCCATCGAGGCGGACAGCTAAAATAATAAACAGCATTTTTTTGATTTCCGACGAACAAGGATAACTCATGGCATTGATTGGTCTGTTCTTTGGTAGCGATACCGGTAATACAGAAGCAGTTGCAGGCATGATCCAGAAAGAACTGGGTAATGAACTCGTAGATGTAATGGATATCGCTCAAAGCACCAAAGCTGACATCGAAAAATATGATTTGTTGATCCTGGGTATTCCAACCTGGTATTACGGCGAATCACAGGCAGATTGGGATGACTTCTATCCTGAGCTGGAAAAAGTAGATTTCAGTACAAAACTGGTTGCTATTTTCGGCTGTGGTGATCAGGAAGACTATGCAGAATACTTCCTTGATGCCATGGGAACACTACGTGACAATGTGACCGCAAAAGGCGCAACGATCGTTGGCTATTGGCCAACAGATGGTTATCAGTTTGAGGCATCAAAAGCTTTAGTTGATGACAAACATTTTGTTGGCTTAGGCATTGATGAAGATCGCCAACCAGAGCTCACAGCGGAACGAGTTGCTGCTTGGTGCCAGCAACTTCGTGAAGAGATGTGTCTCGACGAACTCGCATAATTCACCGCATTTTCAAAATAAACCCGTGAATAATACGGGTTTATTTTTATCTAAATATTAAATCATATTACGGAACAATTTCTTTTTATTAAAAATGCACCATATAATGGTATGAAAGCTTAATCGCTGAAGCTTCATACAGCCCCAAGAAAACAGAGAGCTATGACAGACCATAACCAGCAATTAAAAGACGCCGGACTGAAAATTACATCACCACGCGTGAAAATTCTTGAGTATTTGCGTCAGCCAGAATGTCAGCATATTAGTGCTGAAGACCTGTATAAACTTTTGCTTGATAATGGCGAAGAAATTGGACTGGCAACTGTATATCGCGTATTAAACCAATTCGATGATGCAGGAATCGTCACCCGCCATCATTTTGAAGGTGGAAAATCTGTATTTGAGCTATCCCAGCAACATCATCATGATCATCTGGTATGTCTGGATTGCGGTAAAGTCGTCGAGTTTTCAGATGAAATCATTGAACAGCGACAAAAAGAAATTGCAGAACAGCATGGAATGAAGCTTACACACCATAGTTTGTATCTGTATGGCCACTGCACCACTGGTGATTGTGCAGAAAAAAATAAATAATCATCTCGGATTTAATAAATCAGTTAAAAAAATCCCGCCAGTTGGCGGGATTTTTATTAGTGACGACAGCCGCCCTGGCCTCCGCAACACTCATGTTCTTCTTCATGAGCATGACCTTTACCACCACAACATTCATGATCATCATCGTGGTCATGACCACCACAGCAACCGGCTTCTTCATCGTGACCGTGACCACCACAGCAGCCACCTTCTTCACCATGAGAGTGACCATGATGGCCATGACCACCGCAACAGCCACCGTCACCATGATGGTGATGATGTTCGCCATCATGAACATGTCCATGAGCAATTTCTTCAGCTGTTGCAGCGCGAACACCGCGAACAGCCACCTTGAAGTGCAGATCCATACCTGCCAGTGGATGGTTGGCATCAACTTTTACGGTATCTTCAGAGACTTCAACAATGGTAACAGGACGATGACCATCATCCGTATCAGCCACAAAAGTATCCCCTTCCGCGACTTCCATACCGTCAAACAGCTCACCAGGTACTTCCTGAACTAAAGCATCTTCATACTCACCATAAGCGTCGCTCGCAGGAACAACAACTTCGAAACTGTCGCCTTCTTCACGTAGTCCTGGAACTAAAAAGCCACTGCCATGCAGATATACCAACGGCTCACGACCTTCGGTGGTATCCAACACTTCACCTGCATCATCCAGCACGGTGTAATCCAGTGTCACAACACTTAAATGAGTAATCTTCATCATGCATCCCGGTAAAAAAACAAATACTGAATCAGCATACCGGAAAGATAAGCAGGAACACAACATCAGATAATCGTCAACTGCTGATTCAGTTCGGAATACACCGTATAATGCGCCTTTAATTCCGGCACACACAGATTCGTTCATGATAACAATTTCCCAGATTTCTCTCCTGCGAGGTAATACGCCGTTACTGGTCGAAGCCACAGCAACGATTCATCCAGGCCAAAAGGTCGGTTTAGTTGGTAAAAATGGCTGCGGCAAATCAACCTTGTTTGCTTTATTAAAAGGCGAATTACAGATCGATGCAGGCTCTGTCAGTGTGCCCGCCCAATGGCAAATCGCAACCGTTGCCCAGGAAACACCCGCGTTAGATTGCTCCGCATTAGAATACGTCATTGATGGTGACCATGAGTTTCGTCAACTGGAAAAAGCGTTAACTGAAGCAGAAACTGCCGGTGATGGGATCCAAATAGCCGAACTACACGGCAAGATGGAAGCTGTTGGTGCCTATACAATCAAATCAAGAGCCGGTGAACTATTACATGGTCTGGGCTTTAGCAGCGAACAACACCAGCAACCAGTCTCTTCTTTTTCTGGTGGCTGGCGAATGCGCTTGAACCTAATTTGTCGTTCAGACTTATTGTTACTGGATGAACCAACAAACCACTTGGATCTCGATGCGGTTATCTGGCTTGAATCGTGGCTGAAAAGCTATCGGGGAACTTTGATCCTCATTTCTCATGACCGGGATTTTCTGGATCGTGTCATCGGCCGAATTATTCATATTGAAAATCAGAAATTGAATGAATACACCGGCAATTATTCAGATTTTGAAATCCAGCGAGCTTCAGCACTGGCACAACAACAATCTCTGTATGATAAACAGCTGAAAAAGATGCAGGATTATGTCGATCGCTTCCGCTATAAAGCGACCAAAGCGCGTCAGGCACAAAGCCGACTGAAAGCAATGGAGCGCATGGAGCTGATTTTACCTGCACATGTTGATTCCCAGTTTCAGTTCCAATTTCGCGAACCTGAGTCGCTGCCAACGCCGTTAATTAGCATGGAAAATTTAAGTGCAGGTTATGGCGACAAAATCATTCTACAAAAAATCAAATTAAACCTGGTTCCAGGATCACGTATTGGTTTATTAGGACGAAATGGTGCCGGTAAATCAACGTTCATTAAACTCCTTGCAGGTGAGTTGACACCGATCGCGGGTAAGTTAGAACCCAGTAAAGGCGTTAAAATCGGTTACTTTGCTCAGCATCAACTGGAAACATTACAGTCAGGCGATAGCCCGCTGCAGCATATGGTACGACTGGCGCCTCAAACACCCGAACAAGAGTTACGAAACTATCTTGGAGGGTTTGGTTTTCATGGTGACAAAGCGCTTGAACCAATCGATACATTCTCGGGTGGAGAAAAGGCTCGCTTAGTACTGGCTCTGTTAGTCTGGCAAAAGCCCAACCTGTTACTCATGGATGAACCAACGAACCACCTTGATCTGGAAATGCGTGAAGCATTGACTCTCGCCTTACAAGGCTTTGAAGGTGCCATGGTTGTCGTTTCGCATGATCGACACTTACTGCGAACCACTACAGACGAGTTCTATCTTGTCCACCAGCAACGACTGGAACCTTTTGATGGTGATCTGGATGACTATCACAAATGGCTGAATGAAGAAGAAAAACGAAACTCAGCACTAAAACAAGATAAAGAAACCGCAGCGGATATTGTTAACACGCAAAGTGCCGCTTCCCGAAAAGACCAGAAGCGTCGTGAAGCTGAGTTCCGTCAACAGACGCGCCCAGTGAAACAAAAGCTGGAAAAAAGCGAACAGCAGATGACAAAACTACAAAATGCGTTGGAGGAAATCGAAACGCAACTCTCTGATACCTCGCTTTATCAGGATAGTAATAAACAGCAGCTAACATCGCTACTTACTCGTCAGGGCTCGTTGAAAAACGAACTCGAAGAAATTGAATTGCAATGGATGACCCTTTCTGAAGAACTTGAAGAAATGGAAAAAGCTTTTGCTGCAGAAACAACTACGGATCAAACATGTTAAGTTACCGCCATGCTTTTCACGCCGGCAATCACGCTGACGTTTTAAAACACATTGTTCAGACTTTTCTGATTGAACAACTCAAGCAAAAAGACAAACCTTTTTGTTATCTGGATACGCATTCCGGTAGCGGTTGCTATGACCTGACTGGTGAATGGGCAAACAAAAAAAGTGAATATCTGGATGGCATTGCTCGTCTCTGGGAAGAAAAAGATGCGTGGCCTGAATTACAAAGTTACTTTAATTGTCTCGAACAAGTGAATGCCCCGGATGCCCCATTAAATTTTTATCCCGGTTCACCAGAAATCGCACGGCAATTACTCCGCGATCAAGATCGATTGATTCTGATGGAGTTGCATAATAATGAAATTGAGATCCTTCGTCAGCATATAGGGAAAGATCCACGAACCGCTCTTCACCACCGAGATGGTTTTGAAGGTTTAGTTGGTCTGACACCACCAACTCCTCGTCGGGGATTTGCGCTGATCGACCCATCTTATGAGCTCAAAGAAGATTATCAACGTGTCATCAAAACGATAACAAAAACGATGAAACGCTGGCCGGTAGGTATTATTGCCCTGTGGTATCCGTTACTCGGAAAAGAGGCTGATCGCAGCCACTACATGAAGAAAGAACTCGAAAAATTAGGTATCCCAATGTTGACCACCGAATTAGCAGTACAAGCACAGTCGATGACTTGGGGTATGCATGGATCAGGGATGATTATCTTCAATCCACCTTGGTTATTGAAAGATAAACTGGAAGCAATCCTTCCCCGTCTGTGTGAGCGGCTGGCTTTATCACCACAAGCAAATTGGTCAATAAACCTGCAAAATTCAGAAGGTTAAAAAATCACACCAGTTACCATTTGGTTCCCATCGCCAAATGGTAACATTGTGCTTTTTTATGCATTTTTATCTTTATGACAAAAATTTCTTATTAAGATAAATTTACGAGATTATTCTTTATTTACCGCCAAAAACCGACGATTACACAAGTTAAAATCCATTTTTTGCCAATCTTATTAGATTTTTTTACCAAAAAACCACATATACACCCCCCATTCATGCTGAAATTGCATGCTAAAATTAATAACAAGCATGATCGATGCAAAATTAGTTATTGCACTGTCATATAAAAGCCCGATAATGCGCCGGATTTTTTATAAAGCATCGCGTTTTTTGCTGCTGCGAAAAGCGTATCACTTGAGACAGGGCATGCCCCTTTTGTGAGGTGTAAACAGACAATGAATAATGAAATCGTCCCTGAAGGCCTGGATTATCGCGAATTAGTCGCAACTTATGGTTCACCTCTGTTGGTATTGGATCAGGCAGCAGTTCGAAAGCAATATCGAGCGCTGATTAACGCATTACCTGGTGTTCGCATGCATTATGCACTGAAGCCATTGCCACACTCAGCTGTTGTTGCTGTTTTAAAAGAAGAAGGTTGTGGTTTTGATTTAGCCACAAACGGTGAAGTTGATCTGATGTTAGAAAATCAAATCAACCCGGACGATTGTATTCATACACACCCGATTAAACGTGATGGCGATATTCGCTATGCACTGGAATACGGTTGCAAAGTATTTGTATTCGATAACCCTATCGAATTAGAAAAATTCTTACCGTATAAAGACAAAGCGGAATTGTTGTTACGCGTCAGCTTTCCAAACCCAGAAACAAAAGTGGATTTATCCAAGAAATTCGGCTGCACCCCTGAAGCAGCTTTGCCTCTGTTGCGAAAAGCAAAAGAGTTGGGTTTGAACGTTATTGGTTTATCTTTCCATGTCGGTTCTCAGGTTCCACATGCTCGCCGCCATGTAGAAGCGATCAGCGCATGTAACCAAATTATCCGCGACGCAGCGTCTGAAAACATTCAGTTACAAGTACTGGATATCGGCGGCGGCTTCCCGGTGAACTACGGCGCTGATGGTGCTGATTTTGATATATATAATTTCTGTGCACCGATTCGTGATGTATTAGCAGAAACACCAAAAGGCATCCGGAAACTGGCAGAGCCTGGCCGTTTTATTAGCGCGCCATGTATGACTTCTGTTTCCTGCGTCATGGGTAAAGCTGAACGCTTTAACCGCATGTGGTATTACCTGGATGATGGTTTATACGGTAGCTATAGCGGCCAGTTATTTGATCACATCGACTACCCGAAATTTGCACCGTATGCTCAAGGTGAAGCAAAACCGGCCGTATTATCAGGTCCAACTTGCGATAGTATTGACGTCATCGCTGAGAACATCGACCTTCCTGATCTCGATGTAGGTGATGTCATCATCGGTAAAATGATGGGTGCATATACTTGGGCTTCCGCGACAGAATTTAACTTCTTCCGGAAAGCAGCTATTTTGGTTGTTGATTCAGATGAAGCTGCTCAGCAAAAACGAGCTGCAGCCTAATCGAAGATATACGCTGACATGAAAAAGGCCTGAATAATCAGGCCTTTTTATTTTTATTTCTTCATTTGGCGTGCTTCAATCATCAAACGACGCATTTCAGCCACAGCCTCCGGCAAACCGGTGAACACGGCACGAGCAATGATTGCATGACCAATATTCAGCTCAACCATTTCAGGAATTGCCGCAATAGGCTGCACGTTATGATAATGCAAACCATGTCCAGCATTCACTTTTAAGCCACGATGATGCGCATATGCGGCAGCTTCGACAATACGAGCAAGTTCTTCTGATTGCTCTTCCTCAGTTTCAGCATCAGCATAGCGACCGGTATGAATTTCAATGAAAGGTGCACCACATTCCACTGCAGCATCAATTTGTGCATGATCCGCATCGATGAACAGAGAAACCTTAGCGCCAACAGCAGAGAGCTTTTCGACGGCATCCTTCACTTTACCAAGCTGGCCAGCAACATCTAAGCCACCTTCGGTCGTGACTTCCTGACGTTTCTCAGGTACCAGACATACAAAATGAGGTTTTACGCGGCATGCTATACCGACCATTTCGTCTGTAACAGCCATCTCCAGATTCAAGCGAGTTTTTACTGTCTGACGAATGATTTCAACATCACGATCCGTGATATGTCGACGATCTTCACGTAAATGAATCGTGATGCCATCTGCACCCGCTTGTTCTGCCAGTGCTGCGGCAAATACAGGATCAGGATAAGCTGTACCACGCGCATTTCTTAATGTGGCCACATGGTCAATATTCACACCTAACAAAATACTACTCATTCAGATCTCCTTGCGATAAACGCAGAATATAATTCCCGACTTTTCAGGCGTCGGTTACCCAATAAAGTACCTAGAGCTTGGCGACAAAAACGACGAGCTGCAGTAGAAACCAATGGTTTATCAAAACATTGATGAGCGATCCCTAGAATCTCTTCTCCAGAAAAGGAAAGTTTATCCTGGATATCAGTACTCAAAAAACCTGACTCAAGTTCATAGCGGTAAAATTGGTCAGGTTCAATAGGAAGCCCAGTATCCGCTGCAAATTCAAAATCAGCACCGTATCCAAGTTGCTGTAATAAAACGAACTCAAATTCACGTAATGTGATAGCGACAGGTTTATTAATGTCCGATAGATTCAGCAAAGACTGAAAATATAAGCTATAGAGCCCAGGATATTCTGTATCGTGCTCAAGCAAATAATATAACAATTCATTCAGATACATCGCACTGAATAAACGTTCTCCGGGAAGAGAAACCTGCAAACTTTGCGACTCAATGAGCTGAAGGGATTTGAGTGCTGTTTTTCCTGAATAGCGCACATTTAATGGAATAAAGGGCTGTAAAAGCCCTTTAATCGTTGAGCGAGCAGATCGGGAGCCTCTCGCAACAACCGTCACTTTGCCTGCTGTTGCAACAAAGAGATCAACGAGTTGACTGGTTTCCCGATAAGGACGGGTATGAAGAACAAAAGCCGGAAAAAAATCCGACTCAGTCATCACCATAACCTAAGCTACGTAAAGCTCGCTCATCATCAGCCCAACCAGATTTCACTTTCACCCAAAGTTCAAGGAAAACACGCTGACCGAACAAACGCTCCATGTCGAGTCGTGCTTCAGTGCCAATCGTTTTCAGCTTGTCACCTTTGTTGCCGATGACCATTTTTTTCTGGCCTTCACGTTCAACCAGAATCAATGCATTGATATGGAAAATACCATCTTCACGAACTTTGAATTGCTCTATTTCTACTGTTACGGAATAAGGTAATTCTTCACCCATAAAACGCATCAGCTTTTCACGAACAATTTCAGACGCCATAAAGCGAGAACTACGATCCGTGATGTAATCTTCAGGGAAATAGTGCAGACCTTCTGGCAACAGCGCTTTCGCCATTTCCCTGATTTTTTCTATATTCGTGCCTTTCTGGGCAGAAATAGGCATGATCTCAGCAAAGTTACCTTTGGTTGCCAACCATTGTAAATGTGGCAATAAAGTCTCTTTATCTTTGATCTGATCAACTTTGTTCACAGCCAAGACTACTGGACACTTCAAATAACGTAATTTGTTTAAAACCATTTCGTCATCGTCGGTCCATTGCGTTCCATCAACTACAAAAACAACCATCTCTACATCGCCCAAGGAGCTGGTAGCAGCACGGTTCATTAAACGGTTAATGGCTCGTTTTTCTTCAATGTGCAAACCGGGTGTATCAACAAAAACCGTTTGATACGCACCTTGTGTATCGATGCCCAAAATACGGTGACGGGTCGTCTGCGGCTTCTTAGACGTAATACTGACCTTTTGCCCCAGTAATTTATTTAATAAAGTAGACTTCCCAACATTCGGGCGTCCTACAATTGCGACAAAGCCACAATATGTTTTTTCTTCGGTCATACTAAATGTTCCAGCGCTCTTTCTGCGGCAGATTGTTCCGCCTTACGACGACTAGAACCAACTCCTACAAACGTGTTATCTGCACCATCAATCACACACTCAACAGTAAATTGCTGATTATGCGCCTCCCCTTTGACATCTATAACTGAGTAAGAAGGCAAAGGGCGACGCCGTCCTTGCAGAAACTCCTGTAAACGAGTTTTCGGATCTTTCTGCTCAGCACCCGGACGAATGTTGTCTAGTCGGTTGTTGTACCATGTCAATAATAATGTACGAATACTATCCAGATTACTATCCAGATAAATTGCACCAATCAGCGCTTCCACGGTATCAGCCAGAATAGACTCCCGGCGATAACCACCGCTTTTTAGTTCGCCCGGCCCGAGTATAAGATACTCACCAAGAACAAATTCTCTGGCAAGCTCGGCGAGAGTCTTTTCCCGTACTAACGTAGCACGCATGCGGCTCATATCGCCTTCACTTACATTCGGAAAGCGATAGAATAAAACCTCAGCAATCACCAAACTCAGAATAGAGTCACCTAAGAACTCCAAACGTTCATTGTGGCGAGCACCGGCACTACTTATTTTGGAATGTATACCCAAGTTTGTTTTCTAAACGTGGTAATTTATCGTTCACTGAATACTGCCTATCCTGTTAAGACGAACACCGGTTGGCACCCAACTCGGTAGAGAACTATCAGCAGGATGATCAAATTCAAAACTCATCCATATGGCTACCGCTCTACCCACCAGGTTACGTTCAGGTACAAATCCCCAGAATCGACCATCCTGACTATTGTCGCGGTTATCACCCATAACAAAATAATGGCCTTCAGGTACAACCCACTCACCTACTGCCATATCTGGTTGCTGATAATAATATTCCACACGATCCGGAATATATTTATTTCTCAGAATCGCATGGGTTTTACCCGGCACTAAATGCTCATTATATTCTTCCAGCGGCATCCCCAACTGACTGTAGTTTCCACTCTCAACAAAGTCAGCTTCAATATGTTTCATCGGTTCGCAGGTAGAGGCTTGCTTACAAGCTAGTTGGAGATAAAGTTGCTTATTCCGGAAAATTACTTTATCGCCCGGTAAACCAATCACACGTTTGATGTAATCGATCTTAGGGTTTTCAGGATATTTGAAAACGACGACATCGCCCCGTTTCGGATGCTCCATCTCGACTAAAGTTACATTCGAAATAGGATCCTTTAGCCCATATTCAAATTTATTCACAAGAATAAAATCACCATCCAATAACGTTGGCATCATTGAGCCAGACGGAATCTGAAATGGTTCAAATAAAAATGAGCGTAAAACTAAAACAACCGCAATAACAGGGAAGATACCTTTAGCCTGCTCGACCCATACTGGTTCAGCCGTTAATTTATTAATTGCTTCAGTAGATAACGGGATCTTACTCATTGACTGTGCTTTACGCGCATTTTTAGCGCGCAAGCCCATTAAAAACCAATGATCGACAGCCCAAATCAAACCGGTCACAACTGTGACAATCACCAAGATCAATGCAAACGTATTCGCCATTAATTAACTATCCTTACCAACATGAAGGATCGCAAGGAATGCCTCTTGAGGTACATCAACGCGACCCAGGGATTTCATACGTTTTTTACCTTCTTTCTGTTTATTCAACAGTTTTTTCTTACGGCTGACATCCCCACCATAACATTTTGCAAGAACGTCTTTACGCATCGCCTTGACGGTACTGCGCGCTATAATTTGGTTTCCAATCGCTGCCTGAATAGCAATATCAAACATCTGACGAGGGATCAATTCCTTCATTTTTTCAACTAACAGGCGACCGCGAGTTTGCGCGTTATCCTTATGCGTAATGATGGCTAATGCATCAACTCGTTCACCGTTGATCATGATGTCGAGGCGCACCATATTTGCTTCTTGGAAGCGTTTGAACGTGTAATCCAAAGAGGCATAGCCACGGCTGGTTGACTTCAGTCGGTCAAAGAAATCAAGAACAACTTCAGCCATTGGAATTTCATATGTTAACGCGACCTGATTGCCGTGATAGACCATATTAGTCTGAACACCACGTTTCTCAATACATAAGGTAATTACATTCCCTAAATAATCCTGAGGAACCAAAATGTTACACTCAGCAATTGGTTCACGTAACTCCTGAATACTCGTGACTGCAGGTAATCGTGCAGGGCTATCAATTTGAATGACCGAACCATCTGTTAGCTGAATTTCATAAACAACCGTTGGCGCTGTCGTGATCAGATCAAGATCGTATTCACGCTCCAAACGCTCCTGAATGATCTCCATATGCAACATGCCAAGGAAACCACAACGGAAGCCGAAACCCAGAGCCGCAGAGTTTTCTGGTTCATAAAACAGAGATGCATCATTTAATGACAGTTTTTCTAATGCATCACGGAATGCTTCATAGTCATCAGAAGAGATAGGGAACAAACCGGCATAAACCTGCGGTTTTACCTTTTTAAATCCAGGTAATGCCTTTTCGGCTCCGTTTTTCGCCAAAGTTAAGGTGTCCCCCACTGGCGCACCGTGAATATCTTTAATACCGCAAACAACCCAGCCTACTTCACCACAGGTCAGTTCAGTTAAGTCTTTCTGTTTCGGTGTAAAAATACCCAGACGATCAACACCCCACGCTTGACCGGTGCTCATCACTTTGATCTTATCGTTCTTTTTCAATGAACCATTTTTAATTCGAACTAAAGATACAACACCCAAGTAGTCATCAAACCAAGAGTCAATGATCAATGCCTGCAACGGACCATCCGGATTCCCTTCTGGCGCAGGAATTTTCTTCACGATTTCTTCGAGTACAGCGTCAACACCTAAACCCGTTTTTGCAGAACAACGAACGGCTTCTACAGCGTCAATACCAACGATATCTTCAATTTCCTCAGCAACACGCTCTGGTTCTGCCTGAGGTAAATCAATTTTGTTCAGGACCGGAACAACTTCCAGATCCATTTCCATCGCCGTATAACAGTTGGCGAGCGTTTGCGCTTCAACACCCTGACCGGCATCAACAACCAACAAAGCACCTTCACATGCGGCTAGAGAACGGGATACTTCATAAGAAAAATCCACGTGGCCGGGTGTGTCGATAAAGTTTAACTGATAAGTCTCACCATCATTCGCTTTATAGTGCAACGTTACACTTTGCGCTTTAATCGTAATCCCGCGTTCACGTTCCAGATCCATCGAGTCAAGGACTTGCTGCTGCATTTCCCGATCAGATAAACCGCCGCAAATTTGAATCAAGCGATCAGATAAAGTTGATTTACCATGGTCAATGTGAGCAATAATCGAGAAGTTACGAATGTTCTTCATGTGGTCTTAATGTCTAATGTCGTGTTATGAACGGTAATTTGGGCAGGATTTTACTGGATTCGGAGCATCAGAGCTATGACTGATTCATATATAGGATATCCAACCACCAATAAACAGGTCTGAATATCCCGTAATGATGGAAGGATGATTACATTTGAGTGACGATTGGAATCGCAATACCAAGAATGACAGGCTTATATTCCGAAACACCTTTTGATCGAGACCGCCATTTGATGATCGTAAATCCAAGAATCCCACCCAATAGAGCTCCCAAAATAGATGGCAAATCTTGACCATTCCCCATCATATGGCCTGAGATTGCTCCAGCTAAAATACAGACAAGTGGAACGATATAAGCCAGCAAAGCGCCCTTGACCAGACTTTTTTCTGGAATACCTATCCGAACCTGTTGCCCGTTGACTAAATCAAGCGTTGAGTCGATCTCAATGATCTGTATTTTTGATTCAGCTTCATTAACCGCACTGATGCTACAGCTTGATTCGTGCTGGCAATGACCGCATGCCGATGCCCGGGTATACTCAACTTTTACCTTACCCTGATTACAGGCAACCACGGTTGCAATCGCTTCAATCATGGACTATCCCCCTTCTGTGTTTTATGGATAGTCTCTGCTATATGTCGCAAGGTTGTCGCTGGTAATTCACCAACTAACGTAACAACCAGTCCATCATCCCGACTGCTATTCAAAATCGTTGTCGCACCGTGCATCGCAAGTTGTTCGCGTTCACGGCTTTTCTGACGGAGCTCATTGTCTGCAATATATACAGAAACATTGACTAAACCATCTGAAAGCAAGAAATAGTCCACAACCTGTTCACTGCCAACTGGTTTATGACGGTCATTTGATACGACGGTTAATCCATCCGGTAACCATCCTAATGCCCATTCATGATGAGGCGTTTCTGATGAATAGACATCTTCAACTTGCGTTGCGGCGGGAACAGTCAGAGTAGCCAGTTCTTTTATCTGACCACTTTGTTCTGGCAACAAATTGAAATTCACCCCTAAATATTGCTCAACGAGATTTCCTGACATATCGACGATATCAAGGCGAAGCAATATACCGGTTTCATGCTCAAGCCATAATGTAAACCCATATTTTCCATCATGTTTTGGTGTAAGACGGATTGCTTGTGCGATCTGGCCTGCAACTCGGTTTCTATTCGTCACAACAACATCATAATTTGCCTGAAGATGCTCAGCCGATGCATCAAGCAAAGCAAAGAATAATCCGGGCAAATGCGAATTCTGCAAGGTATAAGAACCTTGCGATGTTTCTGCAAATGTTACTGTACGATTTTTTGCCAGATACTCGACAGGTGGGCCACTCATATTCAGGACATGAGTAATTTCTGTTTTACCTGACCAGCCATGAGTTAACCGAATCGGATCAATTTTATTTTGTAAGATATGCACCATCGACAACTCAAAATTGTTGTGATGATAACCTCGCTGCATCTGGAATAATAAAGCCTCAGCTGTTGGATCAGCTAAGGCTTGTGTCATTGCAGATAGCGTCAGTACAACCGAAAACAATAAATGACGCATCAATTTTTTTACCGATTAGCAGGTGATAAGCGCTGCTGTAGTTGATGATCCTGAATATAACGGGCTATACGTTCTCTCTGTTCCTGTAATTGCTGTTCCGTCATTGCTGATGATTGGACCGGCATTAACCTGTCTGCATTGTAGTTAATGCTCACAGGGGTTGCTGACCCGCCAATCGGTACAGTATTCAATACAGGATTCTGCTTGATAACATCCACTTCTGATGATGAATGTTGCTGATATTGCTGTACACCGACTAAAACAGCCAAAGCAACCGAAGCAGCAATACCATATTGTCCGAACAAATGTAAAACCTTCACAACCGATGAAGATTTCTTTTCAATTACATTTTTCTTCTGTTTTGGAGCCAAAATAACCGGCTCTGCCTCAAGCGCATTTGCAATACGAGATGACAGTTCAAGATCAATATAAGCAGGTAGATCATCTTTTAACGCATCACGGATCAAGTGATAGCGAGACCAAGTCTCAGCAAGTTCCTGATCTTCAGCAATGGCTTTTATCGAAGATTCTGCTTCCTGATTATCCATTAAAGCTGAAATGTGCTCTTTTGTGATTGTCATACGAATCCGTTACTCCATTTCCTAGCAGGAAAAACCTAATTAGATCCCAGCAATACAGCTTTTAGTCGACTATCTATAACATCCCGAGCACGAAAAATCCGCGAACGTACTGTACCCACAGGGCAACCAATTACGTCAGCGATCTCTTCATAACTCAGACCTTCTATTTCACGCAAAGTAATCACAGTTCTCAAATCTTCAGGCAAAGACTGTAAAGCATCAATCACCGTCTTTCTCACTTGCTCAGAAGACAACAAACTTTCAGGACTGGCAATATCTCTTAACATATCCGATGAGTCATACTGCTCAGCGTCTGCAAGATCAATGTCACTCCCTATCGTTTTACGGCCATTAGATAAAATATAGTTCTTAGCCGTATTCACTGCTATGCGATACAACCAAGTGTAAAAAGCGCTGTCATTTCTGAATGAAGGCAAGAAACGATAAGCACTGATAAACACTTCTTGTACAACATCAGCAATATCACTCTGGTTACTAACATAACGACTGACTAAATTGGCTATCTTCCGCTGATACTTTGAAACCAGAAGATTAAATGCCTGCTTATCGCCATGTTGCACACGTTCAACTAACTGTTGATCGATTTCTAAATCGCTCATATCGACGCCGATATCCTCCACTTTTCACCATCGGCCCGAAATGAAGTTCGATATTTCAGACAATTAAATCGGAGAAAAGTTCAATTCTTCGCAAAAAAACGTGATCTTGGCTGCGCCCGACCATCAGTTGGGATAGTATAAAGCTTTATTTATCAGGACCAATGATACTTATGAAACGTAACGTTGAATACACCTGCGATGTATTGATCATTGGTAGTGGTGCCGCCGGTCTCACATTAGCACTTCAATTAGCAGAAAATGCGGATGTGATGGTCTTGAGCAAAGGTCCCCTTAGTGAAGGATCTACCTATTACGCCCAGGGAGGCATCGCTGCAGTTGCTGAAGAGTCAGACAGTGTTGAATCACATGTCAACGACACTCTGAATGCAGGAGCAGGTCTTTGTGATAAGGAAATCGTCGAGTTCACTGCTCGCAATGCAAAAGATTCTATCGATTGGTTAATCCAGCAAGGTGTACCATTCGATAAAACCGAATCAGATGGCAGTGACTCTTATCATTTAACCCGTGAGGGTGGTCATAGTCATCGTCGAATATTCCATTCAGCCGATTCAACAGGTAAATACGTTGAAATCACATTAGTGGATCGCGTGCGCCAGAATCCGAAAATAAAATTGATGGAACGTTTTAACGCTGTTGATCTGATTACTACCCGGAAATTAGGCATTCCTGGAAACAAAGTTCTTGGTGCCTACATCTGGAACCGTACGGAAGAACAAGTTGAAGCAGTAAGAGCTAAATTTGTTGTTCTTGCAACAGGTGGCGCATCTAAAGTATATCAATATACATCAAATCCAGATGTCAGCTCTGGTGATGGTATTGCTTTAGCTTGGCGAGCAGGATGTCGTGTAGCCAATATGGAGTTTAATCAATTCCATCCGACAACCCTGTTTCATCCCGATGACAGAAACTTTTTACTCACAGAAGCGTTACGCGGCGAAGGTGCATTATTAAAACGTCCTGATGGATCTCGTTTTATGCCAGAATTTGATCAGCGTGCAGAATTAGCGCCTAGAGACATTGTAGCCCGCGCGATCGATTATGAGATGAAACGCCTTGGGGCTGATTGCATGTTCCTTGATATCAGCCATAAGCCTGCCGAATTTGTTAAGAAACACTTCCCTACCATATATGAACGATGCCTGAAACTAGGTATAGATATCACAAAACAACCGATACCAGTTGTTCCCGCTGCTCACTACACCTGTGGTGGCGTGATGAGTGATGTTCATGGTCAGACGGACATACCAGGTTTGTATGCTATCGGTGAGGTTTCATATACCGGTTTACATGGCGCTAACCGGATGGCCTCCAACTCAATATTGGAATGTGTAGTTTTCGCTCGTTCAGCAGCTGAAGACATCAAGGCCAGATTGGCAATGAATACGATTCCACCATCGTTACCAGCGTGGGATGAAAGTCAGGTATCCAACTCTGATGAAGAAGTTGTCATTCAGCACAACTGGCATGAACTTCGTTTATTCATGTGGGATTATGTGGGGATCGTGCGTACGAATAAGCGCCTCGAACGTGCCAAGCGACGTATTGACTTGTTGAAACAAGAAGTACATGAATACTACGCTAACTTCCGTGTTTCAAATAACCTGCTTGAATTAAGAAATTTATTGCAAGTCGCAGAACTAATTGTCTGTTCAGCGATGGCAAGGAAGGAATCCCGTGGACTTCATTACAATCTGGATTACCCAGAGCTTCAGGAAAATCCTACCCCAACCATCCTGATACCGAACGATTACTGAGTTCTCATATTTACCCGCCGGGCAATCCGGCGGTAATCTGGTTCTTTGATGCTATCCGCAAATAGCCACAAATGAACTGTTTTATCGCCTTTCAATACTAGCCAGATAAAGCCATAACCCACTCTTGATGATGCTGTAATGTGATAAAACTTCCCATCCCAGAAAATCTCATCCCCTTTCATCTCAATCTGAAAGTGCCGCTGACTTGCATGATAAAGAGACCAAAATAAACAGCCTCCCCATACCACAAAAAAAATCAGCCAAAAATGACCATGCAACGAAATCCATGCTAACCAACCAATCAGAATATGCCCGGCTAACAAAAAATACTGATGATAATGTGAGGCATTAACCTGAATGACGTGCCTGATGTTTTTCACGAATTACTCCTAAAATGGTCGTTAAAGAAGTGTCCTGTGGTTTTTCATGACGTAATAAGCAACGAAACAACTCCAGATCAGAGTAATCGAGTAAGCGAACAAAATCTTGCTTCAGATCCTCATCCAGATGACTAAAATCCTGCTCTAGGAAAGGAGCCAACATAACGTCCAACTCAAGCATACCTCGTCGGCAGGTCCAGCGTAACCGGGAAAAATCCTCATTCATTCTTATTCTCCGTTAAAATCAACACTAGTGCTGACAAACAATACTTGCTTCATTACCATGAATCATCATCACAAAGGAAAAATCATGATGAATGAACAACATTTATTACCCGAATCGCCAACCCTGTTTCATTTAACGCAACTTGCTGTCATTAAACTCGAAGGGGAAGATGCGGTTAAATATCTGAATGGACAAGTAACATGTGATGTCACAAAGTTAGCAATTGGTGACTCAATGCTTGGTGCTCACTGTACGCCAAAAGGGAAAGTCCTGACAATATTTCGTCTGTTCCGTACAGAAAGCGAGCTGTTACTTGTATATAAAAAAGAGCTTGTTACAAAACAGCTGGCTGATCTCAAAAAATATGCTGTATTTTCCAAAGTAAATATTGCGGATGTGTCAGAAAATTATCGAGTGCTTGGCTTGGCGGGTCAAAATACCGAAAGCGTGAACCATGTTTTTGAATCTTTCAAAACCCAACTGATTGCTACTGTACGAGTGAACCCCAACCGCATCATGATGCTTGTTGATTCACAAACACCGATTGAGCCAGATTTTAACCCTGAATCCGAACGATGGTTTGGCTTCGATATTCTGGATGGAATTCCTAATCTAAATGCTTACATTCAGGATGAATTCATCCCTCAGGCTTTTAATCTTGATGCAATCAATGGAATAAGCTTTACAAAAGGATGCTATACCGGTCAGGAAACGGTTGCTCGCGCCAAATACCGCGGTACAAATAACCGTTCAATGTATGTACTTGAAGGGAAAGCAACAAAACAAGTCACGGTTCATGACTCGCTAGAAAAGCAGATTGGTGATAACTGGCGTAGCAGCGGATCGATTGTCGATGTATATCAAAATGGTGAATTGGTATTCATCACTGCAATCTTACCTCATGATACAGATCATGAAACTTCATTAAGAATAACGAACGATGAAACCAGCATATTAAAAATTCGTAACCTACCTTATAGTCTATAATTGTTTACTTGGTGCCGTGAAATATCGGCATCAAGTAAAAGTTACAATTCGTTACACACTGAAACAATAAACAAACATTAACTTTCATTTATAAACAAAACACCATAAATAAACACATTAACTGTTGTTTGTTACATTAGACCTCGATATTACCCATTCTGAAATAAATAAGAAACAATACTATTTGTGATCTGCATATTGTTTCTAATTATCCCAACTATTGCATATAAATAATTTCACTATCATTAGTAATGTTGAAATACACATATAAACATTACGCAAGAAATATGAATTGTGTATTCAATTTAATATTAGGACGCATACTCCCCAGGAGCTCATTAATATGAAAAATGCATTTGCGAATCTACAAAAAGTAGGCAAATCATTGATGTTACCAGTATCCGTTTTACCAGTCGCAGGTATTCTGCTTGGTGTCGGTTCTGCTAACTTCAGTTGGTTGCCAGCAATCGTATCACAAGTTATGGCGCAAGCTGGTGGTGCGGTTTTCGGTAACATGGCGCTGATCTTCGCGATCGGTGTTGCACTCGGCTTTACCAACAACGATGGTGTTGCGGCTTTAGCTGCAACCGTTGGTTACGCCATTCTGACCAAAACTGTTGGCGTAGTTGCTCCTGTACTTGCAGGTTTAGATCCAACTGCTGCTGATTATGCAGTCCAAGTGGACCATATCTCTAACACTGGTGTGTTAGGCGGTATTATCGCTGGTGGCGTTGCTGCTTACATGTTTAACCGTTTTTACCGCATTGAATTACCTGAATATTTAGGTTTCTTTGCCGGTAAACGTTTCGTACCAATTGTAACTGGCTTTAGTGTCATCATCGCAGGCGTTGTATTGTCATTCATTTGGCCTCCAGTCGGCCATGCTATTGATGTGTTCTCGCAATGGGCAGCTTACCAAAACCCAACTGTTGCATTCGGTATCTATGGTGTCGTCGAGCGAGCGTTAATTCCGTTTGGTCTGCACCACATCTGGAACGTACCTTTCCAAATGCAAGTTGGTTCATTTACGAATGCTGCTGGTCAGGTATTCCATGGCGATATCCCTCGTTTCATCGCTGGTGACCCAACTGCGGGTAAACTGGCAGGTGGTTTCCTGTTCAAAATGTATGGTCTTCCTGCTGCTGCAATCGCAATTTGGCACAGCGCGAAACCAGAACATCGTGCTCGTATCGGCGGTATCATGATTTCAGCTGCGCTGACTTCATTCCTAACCGGCATCACTGAGCCAATCGAGTTCTCATTCTTGTTTGTCGCACCGATTCTGTATGCAATTCACGCTGTATTAGCAGGTTTAGCATTCGTGGTATGTATTACACTGGATATGAGTGCAGGTACCAGCTTCTCACACGGTTTAATCGACTTCTTGGTTCTGAGTGTATTAGGTAACAAAGGTAGCAACTTAATGTTGTTCCCAGTTGTTGGTTTAATTTATGCGGCGATTTACTACTCAGTATTCCGTGTTGTAATTAAAGCAATGAATCTGAAAACACCGGGTCGTGAAGAAGAAACCCTTGAAGATTTAGCAATGGATGCTTCAGAAATGGCTGGTGAATTGGTTCACGCCTTTGGTGGTAAAGAAAACATCTCAAACTTAGATGCTTGTATTACTCGTCTGCGTGTCACAGTAAATGATGTAACTAAAGTGGACCAAGCAAGACTGAAAAACTTAGGTGCGGCCGGTGTTGTAGTTGCAGGGTCAGGTATTCAAGCAATATTTGGTACAAAATCTGATAACCTGAAAACTGATATGGACCACTGGATCAAAGGACACTAATTAAATAAATAAACTTAGTTCCAAATGTTAGATATTAGCTCCTCTTTTTAGAGGAGCTTTTTTATTTTAGATATAAAGCAATAAATAAAATAATTTTTGTTACAAAACTTAATTATAAACCTTTCATAGAAAGATAATATCTCCTTCAAACGAAGATCCCCATAAACAGCAACCGGTTTCAAACCAAGAAAATCAGATACATTTAGAAACATTTACAATAAAGCAGAAACATAGAGTAACGATAAACACGCTTATTAATAATATATTACAACTCTTAAATTGCGTTTTAGGTGTGTAAGGTATTTAATTTCTGCTGTAGAAATACCATCCATCAAATAATTAATTTTCGATTTATTGTGAATTGAATGTTAATGATTTGAATTAAAAATAATATTTCTGGTTTCCCAACTCACATTCATCAGGAGCATCAAATGAGCAACGCTTTTGCTAATTTGCAAAAAGTAGGTAAATCTCTGATGTTACCAGTATCCGTACTGCCAGTTGCAGGTATTCTGCTGGGCGTCGGTTCTGCTAACTTCAGTTGGTTACCAGACGTAGTATCACAGGTTATGGCACAAGCTGGTGGCGCCGTTTTCGGTAACATGGCATTAATTTTCGCTATCGGTGTTGCCTTAGGCTTCACAAATAACGATGGTGTTGCTGCATTAGCTGCAACCGTTGGTTACGCTATTCTGACCAAAACAATGACAGTTGCTGCACCATTTATCGCTGGTTTAGATCCAACTGCTGCTGACTATGCTGTTCAAGTTGAACACATGTCTAACACTGGTGTTCTGGGCGGTATCATCGCAGGTGCAGTTGCAGCCTTCATGTTCAACCGTTTCTATCGTATCCAGTTACCTGAATACTTAGGTTTCTTCGCTGGTAAACGTTTCGTTCCAATTATTACTGGTTTCTCTGTAATTATCGCAGCTGTAGTTCTGTCTTTCATTTGGCCACCAATTGGTCATGCAATTGACGTATTCTCACAGTGGGCTGCTTACCAGAACCCAACAGTTGCATTCGGTATCTACGGTATTGTTGAACGTGCACTGGTACCATTCGGTCTGCATCACATCTGGAACGTACCATTCCAAATGCAAGTTGGTGAATTCACTAACGCAGCTGGCCAAGTATTCCACGGTGATATTCCTCGTTTCATCGCTGGTGACCCAACTGCGGGTAAACTGGCTGGTGGCTTCATGTTCAAAATGTATGGTCTGCCTGCAGCTGCTATTGCAATTTGGCCCAGAAAACCGTGCAAAAGTTGGTGGTATCATGATTTCAGCTGCGCTGACTTCATTCCTGACTGGTATCACTGAACCAATCGAATTCTCATTCATGTTCGTTGCACCAATTCTGTATGCAATCCATGCAGTATTAGCTGGTCTGGCTTTCGTTGTCTGTATCACCCTGAATATGAGTGCTGGTACAAGCTTCTCTCATGGTCTGATCGACTTCCTGGTATTGAGCGTATTAGGTAACAAAGGTAGCAACCTGATGCTGTTCCCAGTAGTAGGTCTGTGCTACGCAGCTGTTTACTACTCAGTATTCCGCGCAGTGATCAAATTCATGGACCTGAAAACTCCGGGTCGTGAAGAAGAATCTTCTGAAGATGCTGCTTTATCTGGCACTGAATTAGCAGGTGAATTAGTTCACGCATTCGGCGGGAAAGATAACATCACTAACTTGGATGCTTGTATCACTCGTCTGCGTGTTAGTGTAAAAAGCACTGAACAGGTTGACCAATCAAAACTGAAATCTTTAGGTGCTGCAGGTGTTGTTGTTGCAGGTACTGGTGTACAGGCAATCTTCGGTACTAAATCAGATAACCTGAAAACTGATATGGACCAATGGATCAAAGCAAACTAAGTCTTGTTTAATCTATAATGTTCATCAATAAGCCCTCTTATGAGGGCTTATTTTTTATAGAAAGGCCTACAAGCATCGAAAAAAACGAAACCACAATGCATTCTTTCTGAATTGAATTTCCATCCGTAATAACTAGTATGTTAGATGAATGTAAATTTATCAGGAACACTTATGCGCAAACTCTTCTCTTTTCTGACTATTGTTGCTGTCGTATTGAGTTTAGGATTTACCCAAATGGCTGAAGCCAGAAAGTTTGGTGGCTCAAAATCTTTTGGCAGAACTTATAAAACAGCACCAGCACAACCAACCCAATCCCTTAATACCACCAACCCAACCTTAAATAAACAAGGTCAACCATTGAATAGCGGAAGAGGTCTGATGGGGGGCTTATTAGGTGGATTAATCGCAGGAGGTCTTTTTGCTTGGCTGTTAGGCAGTGGGGCGTTTGAGGGAATCCAGATCTTTGACATTTTAATGCTGGCTGGTGTTGCTTTTCTTTTGTTTAAACTTTTGGCCGCCAAGAAAACACAAACCCAACAATCAGCTCAACCTGCATTCGGTGGCGCAGCCTTCAGAACTGCAGATGTACAAAAAGAGCAGCCAGCAACATCATCAACGGCTACCCCCAATGATGATATACCTTTTAATTTACCAGCTGGTTTTGATATTAAAGAATTTACCAAAGGTGCTTGTGACCATTACCGAGCTCTTCAGGATGCATGGAACCAAAATAATTTCGAGACCATTCAGGAATATGTTTCGCCTGAACTCTACAATGACTTAAAAGCAGAGCGTGAAAATTATCCCGGAGACCAACACACAGAAGTCATGTACGTGAGCGCTGAAATTGTAAGGGCTGAAAACAGACCAAGCAAAGCACAATTAAGTGTGTTATTCAAAGGTCGCTACAGAGACAATGTAGAGAGAATTGAAGAGAATATCGATGAAGTGTGGCATTTAGAAAGAGATTTAACTCAAAACGATGCACCATGGATTATTGTCGGTATTGAAAATCGATAAAATTACAAGGCTGTCATTTCGACAGCCTTTATTTTTTGTTTATGCGCAAAACTTGTCTTTTTCCTGTCAAATCTAACGTGAATACATACTTCCCATCCTGATCCGGCGTAAACGACAATTCATTTAAACAGCCATATGCAGATACTGGAACTGATTTGCCTTCAGTTATTTCAGACTGATCAGCTGCTGCCCCAAAATTCCTTGAAGGCGTCCACTCTTTATCTGCGAATTTAAAATGGTAAGTATGATTTGCTTTTAATGTAGTTTGAGCAGTGAAGTATTTTGCTTTTACTGGCTGAGCAATCAGATTTGGCAATACGGACCAATTCGACATATCTCCACGGAGATATAAAGAATAATCATCTTGATTTAGTGATCTGGATTGAAGGTTAGAAGAAGTACATCCGACAAGAACGAACAAACTATAAAAATAAATAGGTATAACTCGAATTATTAATTCCATTTGAACAATGCTATCCCGAAATTTTTTATATTTTAATCAAGCAATGCAAAAAGCCCAGCATATTCATGCTGGGCTTTATATCTTTCATCTTCTGTTTCAATGGTGCTGATACCCAGAATCGAACTGGGGACCTCACCCTTACCAAGGGTGCGCTCTACCGACTGAGCCATATCAGCATCAATCTTGATGACCTTCGGTCAAATTTAGAAGCCTGGCAGTGTCCTACTCTCACATGGCGAATGCCACACTACCATCGGCGCTACAGCGTTTCACTTCTGTGTTCGGAATGGATACAGGTGGTTCCACCGCGCTATCGCCGCCAGGCATATTCGGTTCAATTGGAAAGC
>QKFI01000048.1 GCA_003251455.1 Tolumonas sp. | reverse complement strand
GCCTGAAAGGCTTTATTTATAAACCTGAAGCTGCAACGGTGACTGCTTTTTCCCGTTTCAGGTTTCGTTGTTTTGGGTTTAATTAAATGTCTGTGACGTCAAATTTGATTAACAGTGCGCTTTCCGGATCCATGACTGGAAGCGAAATACCGACTTTGGCCAACCACTCTCCGGTCAGTGTCGTTTCTTTGTCGAACCACAAAGGTAGTTTCTTCATGACCCCACCGGTTCTTAAACTTGCCGGCTGATCCAGAATGGTCAGTTTGTAGTGTTTATCCGCTTCTAAACCATCAAAAGACAAAGAGTATGTTGGCATTGCAAGTTGACTGATCAGGAAGACAGCGCTTTGTTTATCTTCGGCAATGACGCCATTGATTTGCATGGCTGAATCGTGATGATCAATTCGAACGACCTGACCACTATGCAGTAATGGACGAAGCTGTTTGTGTAATGAAATGTAGTGGGTAAATCCGGCACGTTCCTCAGCGCTCTCTTTCACCGGATCCAATTCAACGCCCATATGGCCAAAGAGCGCAGTTAATCCACGGAAAGCAATGCTGTGAGAACGGCGAGTACAATGACAATGTGCGCCACCGATATGAGCACCCATGACTTCAGGCGGGAAGAAGTAGCTCATGCCTCGCTGAATGCGCTGGCGCTCGAGAGCATCGTTATTGTCTGACGTCCAGAAACGATGTGTGCGTTTCAGAACTTCAAAATCGATACGACCACCACCGGATGCACAAGACTCAAACTCAACCAGCGGATGACGCTCACGTAAAACATCAAACAGTGCATATACCTGATGCGTTTGACCGGTTAATGCAGCTTTCCCTTCGTGGCCTGGTTGAACAATTTCCCGGTTCATATCCCACTTCACATAAGAGATTTTGTAGCTGCTTAACAGGTTATCGAGGCGCTCGAGCAGATATTCGAAAACTTCTTTTTTCTGTAAATCCAACACATATTGGAAACGACCGGTTGGTTGTTGGTAGCCATCAACAGCGAGTAACCAATCTGGATGTGCGCGATAGAGATCGGAATCTGGATTGATCATTTCTGGTTCAACCCAGATCCCAAATTCCATCCCGAGACCTAAAACATGATCAACCACTGGCTCCAGTCCATCCGGATATTTTTTGGTATCCAGATACCAGTCACCTAATGCGGCTAAATCGTTATTACGTCCTTTGAACCAACCATCGTCGATAATGAAACGTTCAACACCCAGTTCAGCTGCACGGGTTGCCATCTGCATGATGTAGACAGGGTCATGATCAAAATAAATGCCTTCCCAAGTGTTGAGATGCACAGGGCGAGGTTTGTTCTCAGGGAATTGAATGATCTGTTCGCGCACAAAACGGTGGAATGAATGGCTCATTCCATTCAGCCCCTGAGCGCTATAAGTGGCATACAACCAAGGGGTTGAAACACTTTCACCTTCAGCGAGTTGAATTTCACCGGCAAAATAAATGGCTTCCGCTTGGATAAAACGGCGGCCATCGGTTTTCACGTCAGAGCGCAGCCGATGGTTACCACTCCATCCTAAATGGAAGCCCCAAACCTCACCTTGTTGCTCTGAAAAACCAGAAACACCTTGCATAAAGCCAGGGAAATATTCGTGAGAAGTACGGCCACGACGGTTTTCCTGCTGGTAACCGCCATGAGCAACCTGAACGCGATGCGGTTGAAACTCTCGAACCCAGCGGCCATGAAATGCCATCAGTTCAGCAGC
>QKFI01000040.1 GCA_003251455.1 Tolumonas sp. | reverse complement strand
ACCATTCGTTGGTGCCGTCACCATACGCCCACCCGCTGCGTTTTCTTCATTCACAGCCAACGCGTAGAGATTGACCCAATCCATCGCTGACAATGTCGAACTGATAATGTTGCCTGCAGTTGCAAGGCGAAGCGTTTTATAAAGCGATGGCGCACGGCGTTTGACATTCAACCCGCCGGGCAGCACCCCTTCCTTTTCTAAACCGTTCGCGATACACACTTGCATCACTTGCCAGATCTTCGCTAGGCCGGCACGGACTTCACTTTCACGTTGCCAGACTTTTTCATTGGCCATCATCAGTTCACTGATCCGTAAATCATGCTTTTTACAGATCTCGAGCAGTTCCAGCCCACTGTTAAAATCATAAGGAAGTTCAATTTGTGGCACTAAATGCGCACTGGCCGTTGCTTCGCTTTCATCAAGTACAAAGCCACCGCCAATGGAATAATAAGTATTGGAATAAATTTCTTGCTGATGATCATAGGCTGTTAAACGCATGGCATTCGGATGGTACGGCAGTACATCCTCAAGCATGCAGAGGTCTTGGATCCAGTCGAAGTCGATACCACTCCCGCCAGCAAGCGGAAGATATCCGGTTCGGCAAATTGCCTTGATGGCGGATTCAATACCGGATGGATCGATCGTGTCTGGTGACTCGCCCATTAATCCCATGACGGTTGCTTTATCAGTGCCATGACCGACACCCGTTGCACTCAGTGAACCGAATAATTCAATCTTTACTCGACGAACCTGGCTGCGTACGCCCTGTTCGCTTAATTGCTGTACAAACGTTTTCGCTGCCCGCATCGGACCAACGGTATGAGAACTGGAGGGGCCAACCCCGATCTTGAACAGATCAAATACACTGATACTCATGACGCTCTCCGTGGCACTCGCCTGTCACTGAAATTGGTAGAGTGGTCATTATTGAATGCGAATGCATTTGAGATATGCCGAATAACGACGCTTTCGATCGTTAAATCGACGATGAAAACGACAAGCCGCGCCTGAAATTTGTTCAGATCGGGGTGATAAGAAAACGATTCAGTTTACTCACCAGGAAACAGGGATTATTTGTGTTTATTCAAAACACTGTCACCCGCATTGGTGGCTAACCTTGTCATGTCATACACACCAATCGCCGTCAGAATCGAAATCATCACAAAAGCCAAGCGGAATCCCGCCCCCTGAATTGACGTATATCCGAGCGCATCGGTTAAGTAACTGCCAATTCGGATACTCAGTGCACCCAAGGTAATCCCCAACCCATTGGCAAGTTGAAGCGACGTGCTGAACAACGTATTGGCTGAATTCATCAAGGGTGCTGGTACATCAGCAAATGCCAGAGAGCTGATCCCGGTAAATTGCATTGACCGGCTCAAACCACCGATAAACAACAGTATCAAAGTCCAGAATTGTGGCGAGTCGGGTGATAAAAATGCACAGAAGAAGAGTGATAACACGCAGACAACGCCATTCCCAATCAGGAGTTTTCTGAACCCGAAATAATGAATCAATCTGGTCGTCGCAGTCTTCATGGCAAGATTCCCTGCAAATACGGCCAAGACAAGCATACCCGCCTGAAATGCGTTCATGCCGAACCCGACCTGAAACATCAGCGGTAACATGAAAGGTGCGGAACTGATAGTTGTGCGCAGAATAAATCCACCGCGCATCATGATCTTGAATGACGGAATGGCAAGCGCATTCAGATTGATCAACGGTGTTTGCGCATGTTTTAAATGTCTTAGACTCCAAAACAAAGCACTGAAGCCAACCCCCAATACAATCACTACAACTAAAAGTGTGAAATCTTGTTGGCTAAACATCTCTAAACCGGCAACCAGACTAAGCATGGCCAATCCGGTTAATGCAAACCCCCCCCAGTCAAAGGGACGTTGCTCTGAGACGGCGCGGTTTGGCATCAGCTTCAATGATAAAAAGATTGCGACGATGCCTAACGGAATATTCAGGAAAAAGATCCAATGCCAACTCGCATAAGTAGTAATGAATCCGCCCAGCGGCGGCCCAATGACAGGCGCAACTAACCCGGGCCATGTCAGCAATGCGATTGCTTTAATGAGTTGGTTTTTCGGTGTGGTCTGCAGCACAACTAAACGCCCGACCGGCACCATCATTGCGCCCCCCACCCCCTGCAAAATTCGCATCAGTACAAAGGTGGTCACTGATTCAGCCAATCCACAAAACAGCGACGATAGGGTAAAAATGGCAAGAGCCAACGTGAAAATCAACCGGGCACCAAACCGCTCCGCAATCCAGCCATTTGCAGGAATGAGTACCGCAAGCGTCAGCAAATAAGCACTGATCCCAATGTTCAGATCTATCGCTGGGACACCGAATGCTTTCGCCATATCCGGTAATGCAGTTGCAATGACAGTCCCATCCAGATATTCCATAAAAAAGGCGCTGGCAACTAACAATGCAAGACTGGTGCTTTTATTGGAGCGAGTTATTTCCTGGCTGGAAATCTCTTCCGACGTTGAATCAAATAAGGCCATGCTTTGTCCTCAGCATTGGTGCCTTTATAAAATAAATAAAGGTATAACAAACAGATAAGTTTGTTATACCTAAATCTAAGATGTGTGAAAAAGACTTTATAACTTTTTGGCGAGTGCTTTCACTTTCCTTAACTGTTTTGTGGAAAGCTTTTTGCTGGTTGTATCGAATAGGGTTTGCGCGTCTTTATGACCTTTATTAGCAGCAGCCAGAATCCATGCATTGCCCATGATTTTATCGGGTTTGCCACCTCTTCCGGTCAATAACAATACGCCAAGTGAATATTTAGACTCCAGATGTCCTAAACGTGCAGCCTTTTCATAAAACTTGCGGCTTGAGGCCACATTTTTGGTCACACCACGCCCATTCGCCAATGCTTCTGCTTTTTGATACAACGCGGCAGGATGGCCTTGATTAGCGGCTTTATCAAACCACTGATAGGCTGTCACTTCGTCACGAGGAACCCCTCGGCCAGAAGCATAGGCAGCACCTGTCATAAATTGTGCGTCAGCCTTTCCCTGTTCGGCTGCTTTTAAAAACCAATGCGCGCCTTTGGCATAATCCTGACGGACACCAGTACCATTGGTGTAATCTAAGCCCAGTTGATACTGAGCCTGAACATTACCTTGCTCAGCCAGTTCCATCGTGTGTGACACATGTTTGGGCACAGTCACGCAACCACTCAGCAAGATGAGTGCTGCCAATAAGATGCCTATCGGATTGCCACGCATAAAAGTCATTGTGATAAATCCCTTCACATTAATCATCCAATTCCATCTTATTGAACTGTTGTCGGTTCTGGTCGCGCTAGGTGTTCAATCCCTAATAAGTCATCAGTTGCTGTCTCAACTTCATCCGTCACTTCTTTATTTGCTGCACTTGCAAGAGCATCCGCTTCTACTTGAGATAAATGATCAAGCTCGTCATTGATGTCATCCAATTTAGCTTGATAATCCGGATCCTCTGGATCTAAAGCGTTTGCCTCTTCAATCAGAGCATTTGACTCCAAAACGGCCGCTTTATATTGAGCCAGTTTGCCAACAACAGAATTAGGGGACGCGTGAAGCAGCGCGTTCTCTGACGCATGTGCAGCATTCAGACGACCTAAAGAAGCTTTATCGTTAGTACTGCTGCTCGAGTTGCTGCTATTTGCATGGCCATTGGCATTTCCACCGCCGTTTCCACCGCTGTTTCCATTGCCATTTCCACCGCCGTTTCCGTTGCCATTTCCACCACCGTTTCCATCTTTCGCGAAGGCAGCATGGTAGGTGAACACACCTGAGTCAACATCAAATGAAATTGGGGCGAACGCTAATACACCCACATAAGCGGATCCAACCAGAGCGTTTTTCAAAAGTGACGAAAATTTCATATATACCTTCCAATGCAACGTAATAGTTTGGTCATGACAAATCTGTTTTGGAGTATATAGGAAACATAGTGAAAATCTCTGTAAAAAACACGATTAGAAACAAAAGTTTTACGACCAGACTCAAAAGACAAAAGCTGTATTTTTGAGTAAAGAATAAGAGGTAATTGAAACTGCGGGTGTCGGCAGCAAATATGATTCTCGTTTCAGAAAAAAACCGGGCATTGCCCGGTTCTTCTTTGTATTTCAGTGAGTTCTGAATCGCGCACTATTTTTTGATCACCAGACCATATTCATAGCTGGCATCCTGAATCCAGAGCCACAGGTAGTCGGAGAAACTACGACGGACAACAAGTTCCCAACACTCGGTACCTGTACGGTAAATTTGCGCCGTACTTTTCGCGAATTTAGTGTTCGCAACCTTGCCAACCGGGAACTCGCTCAGATGGAAATCGAGCGGTGCACTTTTCTTCAGCACGTTGATGGCTTGTGGGCCCGACAATTCGAAAATTGTCTGACCACCACTGACGTTGACAATCTGAAAGTGACCTTCGATCAGCCCGCGCAGTGCTCGCTCCACTTCAAAAGTTTGCTCTATCGGCAGAATGACCAACCATTCATCCGGGCTGACCCAACGAACTGAGAAATCACCCAGATTCATCGTGGTCAACGGTTTGGTTGGTAACGGTGCGCCGAATACTTCGGCACAACCTTTCATAAAGCTACTGTTCTGTTGAGAACCACGTAAGGTCAGATGACCCAATAATGGCAACTCACGGAAAACGACACCACCCGATGTTGAGCGCTGTACCGTCAGTTTATCCAGCTCTGCATGATACAGCGGTGATTCCGCACGGATTGCTGTAGATGGTTGTTGGTCCATCACAGCAACTATTGCAGGTGCTTTTTCGCTCACGACCGGTTTGGCCACAACTTTTTTTTCCAAAACTGCGGTATCAGACATTTTGACGCTCTCCTTTCGGATCAAAGAAGACAGGGCTGCAAATTTCAGCCTCAATCACACGGCCATCAGCTAATGGGTAGTAAACCGTTTCGCCCATCCGCTCCAAACCACCACGAATAAAGCCCATCGCGATGCTGCGACCTAAATTGGCACTCCAGTAACTGGAACTAACATGACCCAGCATGGTCATCGGGATCGGTTGCTTTGGGTCAGCGACCGCCTGAGCTCCTTCCGGGAGAACCACCTTCGGATCGCGAGTTTTCAAACCCACCAACTGTTTGCGGTTTTTATCAAGGTTGTCTTCACGGTTTAAACCTCGTTTACCGACGAAGCTAAACGGTTTGTTTGCACCCACGCACCAACTCATGCCTAAGTCATTCGGTGTAACGGTACCATCGGTATCTTGCCCCGCGATGATGAAACCTTTCTCGGCACGCAGGATGTGCATGGTTTCTGTACCGTATGGCGTCAGGTTGTATTTCGCACCGTGTTCGAACAGTTTTTCCCACACATACATGCCAAAGTTGGCCTGAACGTTGATCTCAAATGACAGTTCACCGGTAAACGAGATACGGAACACACGAGCCGGAACGCCAGCCACCAAGCCTTCACGCCAGTCCATAAATTTGAACGTGTCGCTACTTAAATCAATGTTGGTCAGCTCACTCAGTAATTTACGGCTGTTCGGGCCTGAAATCGTCATCGTCGCCCAATGATCGGTCACGCTGGTGAAATAAACTTCCAGCTCAGGCCATTCGGTTTGATGGTAGAACTC
>QKFI01000344.1 GCA_003251455.1 Tolumonas sp. | reverse complement strand
ATGCCGTTAATCAGCACCACGGCAAAAATGACAACGCCGTCAGTCCATCGTCCGATTAACCAGCTTAATGTGGCTGCAACCAGCAATACATAAATGAGGACGTTATGAAATTGTTTGAGGAATTTATGCCAAAGCGGTTCGAGCAGTTGTGTTGTTAAGCGGTTTGGCCCGAATTGCTGTTGTTTCGTGGCGACTTGTTCCTGCGACAGACCATCCGGCTGACTACCAAGAGAAGATAAAACGTGACCAGCTGGCTGTGCATGAAACGGGACTTCTTTTGATGAACCCTGTTGCGCATTCATGCGTCGCTCCATATTCTCCGAAAAACTATCGATGAATCAGATATAAGCATGGCACATCCCCGCAATGTTGAAGTAACAAAACGGGGATAATTCTTAGGAAAAGTTCATTGAATCAAGCGGTAGGCTGAATTTGCGGATTGACGCAGTTTTTCGACAGATCGCCATTTAATGCAGCGATTATATTATTGACCGCCATTTTTGCCATTTCATATCGGGTTTCATGCGTCGCAGAACCGATATGCGGCAGGGCAGTGACATTTCGCAATTTTAATAATGGTGAATCAATCGAAAGCGGTTCTTTTTCAAAGACATCCAGCCCTGCACCCTGAATCACTCCATTTTCTAAAGCGGCTATTAATGCAGATTCATCCACTGAGGCGCCGCGTCCACCATTCACAAAGAAGGCCGACGGTTTCATCTTAGAAAATGCTTCAGCATTGAAAATATGATGTGTCTCATTTGTATAAGGCAGAACATTACAGACGAAATCTGCTTGTGACAGTGCTTCTTCAAAACTGACACGCTTTGCATTGATGGTGTTTTCTGCCTCAGGTTTTGGTGAACGGTTGTAATAAATGACATTCATGTTGAAACCAAAATGCGCACGTTTTGCGACGGCATAACCGATCCGTCCCATTCCCATAATCGCAATGGTTTTGCCATGTACGTTCGAACCATACCAATCTGAGTCGATACTGGCTTGCCACTCACCATTTTTGACACGTTCTGCCAGTTCAATGATGCGACGCGCTGAACATAAAACTAACGTGAAAATGGTATCTGCGGTGGTTTCCGTTAATACACCCGGTGTATGCATCAGAGCGATTTTTCGTTCATTTAGTGCGTCTACATTAAAGTTGTCATAACCCACAGTAATTGTGGATGCAGCCCGTAATTTAGGAGCTAAATTCATCAATTCATCAGTAAATTGAACACTTGTCCCGATAACACCCTCTGCAGTGGCTAGTGCGGCCTTAAATGCCGCCCGGTTATCGTCGTTGATGCCATCAAAAAAAGTAACGTCACAGGATGCTTTGAGTAATTCGAGCAGATCATCCGGAATACTCCGGTATAGCACAACGTGTGGTTTCATCTGTTTCCTCATTTATGCATGACGGTAAAGAATGGTTTCTCCGGACTGGAGCCGGCGTAAATTGTCACAAGCAGCTTCAAAAATACCTTGTATGGAAATATCGGTTACGCCACCGATGTGCGGTGTGGCGATCACGTTTTCTTTAAAAATAGGATCTGATGGATCAGGTGGTTCCTGCCAAAACACGTCAAGACCAGCGCCTGCAAGCTGTTTGGCATGCAAAGCCTGATATAACGCGTCTTTATCAACGAGTCCGCCACGACCCACATTGATCAGAAAGGCTGAAGGTTTCATCACAGCCAGTGCAGCGCTGTTGATCACGTGATGTGTGTTGGGGCTATCAGGCAAACTCATGACCACAAAATCTGACTCAGCCAGTAAATGTGGTAAAGCATCGAGTGTTCCTAACCAATCGAGGTGATGTGCTTTTGCAAACTCATCACTCACGGTTTGTTTAATACCAATCAGCCGCATATCAAATGCATGTAAGCGTTTGGCCAACGCTTTACCGATACCGCCCAGACCAATCAAACCAACTGTTTTTCCTTTTAGTCCTAGTCCGATAGGGCGGCCAAGTTGTTGTTGCTGTAGATAATGCGGAATTGTATCGGCATGACGGGCAAGCCCAAGCATCATATAAATCGCGAGCTCGGCGACACTATCCGCATTATTGGAAATATCGGTCGGTACATTGGCGACAGCAATGTTGCGAGCTTTGGCTGCATTGAGATCAACCCCTTCCAGACCAGCACCGATTTGCTGTATCAATTTCAACTGGTCGGCTGTATTTAACAACGCGTCGTCGATTTTGGTCATAGTTGGAATAAGCGCGTCAAATCCTTGCAGTGATTCGGTGTGATAACCATTCGCTGCAACAAATTCGACATCAGGGAGCGCCAGACGGAATTTTTTTAAAATTCCTCCCCAGGCATTTTCCTCTGCAGCAAATAAAACGCGCATCTAGAAATCCTTATCTGGTTGAAATTGAACCAATACTATATTGTGAAAAAGCTCGGAGTGATAGTTTGCTAAGCTTATTAATTATCTTGAACATCAAGAGACATATTTTGGTGCAATCAACGTCTAAATTGGCACTTTATTGGTGCGCTGGTCGGATTTTTCTAGTTAAAATCCAATGTTATCAGTTAATTAAAACTGGCATATAATTTGTATTATTAGGTTAAATTAGATTTGGGACATCGACGTCCGTGCTCTCTTGAAGGGCCGGACGTTTTTTTATTTCTGAGAGGCAAGGATGAGTCGCGTTCATACCAGTTGCGCTTATTGTGGGGTCGGTTGTGGGATCACTGTTGATGATGCAAAAACCTTAACAGGGGATACCTCTCATCCGGCGAATCAGGGAGCTTTGTGCGTGAAAGGCGGTAGCCTGATGGAAACGCTGGCGTTCCCGAACCGTCTGTTATATCCGCGCTTACATGGTCAGCAAGTGACCTGGGATAAAGCGCTGGATGAAATGGCCGCACAATTTAGCCGTATCATTGCTGAAACAGGTCCTGAATCTGTTGCATTCTATGTTTCCGGTCAGTTGATGACCGAAGATTACTACGTTGCCAATAAATTAATGAAAGGATTTATTGGTGCCGCGAACATCGATACCAACTCTCGTCTGTGTATGTCTTCCGCTGTGATGGCCCATACGCGTGCTTTTGGTGAGGATATTGTGCCCGGTTGTTATGAAGATCTGGAAACAACAGATCTGTTGGTCATCACCGGTGCGAATACCGCGTGGACACATCCGGTCGTCTTCCGACGCATTCAGCAAGCACGTCAACGTCGGCCAGAAATGAAAATGGTCGTGATTGACCCACGCAAAACCATGACTGCTGAACAGGCGGATCTGCATCTGGCTGTTCGTCCCGGCGCAGACGTTTGGCTTTATAACGGTTTAGCGCGTTATTTGCTCGAACATGATCTGGTCGATAACCAATATATCGAAAATCACGTCAACGGCTTTGCTGAACTCTATGCATTGGTGATGACGCCAGAATATGAGCTTCACCATGTGGCAGAAAAATGCGGACTCACGACCAACGAACTGCAAACTTTCTATCGCTGGTTTGGCGAAAATGAAAAATCCGTCACGCTGTTCTGTCAGGGGATCAATCAGTCAAACCAAGGGACCGATAAAGGCAACAGTATTATTAATGTGCATTTGCTGACGGGCCGTGTCGGGAAACCTGGCGCATCACCATTTTCAATGACCGGTCAGCCAAACGCGATGGGTGGCCGTGAAGTTGGTGGTTTGGCAACGCAACTGGCCTCACACATGGGATTTTCGGATGAAAACTGTGATCGAGTTGCGCGTTTCTGGGATTCCGCAAACATTGCTCGCAAACCGGGCCTGAAAGCAGTGGATATGTTCGAAGCGGTCAGAGCAGGGAAGATCCGTGCATTGTGGGTGGTTGCGACGAATCCGGCCGTGTCATTACCTGATTCCGTGATGGTGCGAGAAGCACTGGATAAATGCGAATTTTTGGTCGTTTCAGAGATGACGCCGAAGACTGATACCGCTCAGTTTGCTGATTTGTTATTACCTGCTGCAGGCTGGGGTGAACGTGGCGGCACGGTGACAAACTCTGAGCGTTGTCTGACCCGTCAGCGCGCCTTTACCGAAGCGCCAGGCGAAGCAAAACCAGACTGGTGGGCAATGGCCGAATTTGGCAAACGCCTAGGCTTTGAACGTGCTTTTACCTATAACAATACGGCTGAGATTTTCCGTGAACATGCAGCGTTGTCTGGTTTTGAAAACGCAAATCGTCAGTTTGATATTTCAGCATTGGCGACCATGACCGATGATGAGTATGAAGCTTTCACGCCGAAACAATGGCCATTATCGGCCCATGCACAAAGAGAAAATAGCCGTTTATTTACCGACGGAAAATTTACCTCACCTGATGGTAAAGCAAATTTAATTGCCGTAGCGCCTCAGGAACCGGTGATTAAACGACGCGAAGCGCCAAAAGAAGGCAGTTGGTTACTCAATAGTGGTCGTCTTCGTGATCAATGGCACACGATGACGCGTACTGGCCATTTACCTCGTTTGATGGAAACCGAGCCATTACCGAAAGTTTATGTCAATCAGCAGACATTGCTGGCGGGTGGTTTCACCGAAGGACAATTGATTCGGTTATCGTCGCTTCAGGGTTCTGTCATGACCATTCTGGGTCGGGATGACGGGCTTCGTGATAACGAAGCATTCATGCCAATGCACTGGTCCGATGATTTCTCATCCTGTTCTGGCGTGAACCGTCTGGTCGCACCCGTGACAGATAGTGTTTCCGGTCAGCCACAATATAAACAAACGGAAGTGATGCCTGAGACTGTTAGCGTGAAATGGCATGGTCTCTGGGTTGGTCAGCATGAACCAGATTTGACCGTGAGCTGGTGGGCACGTAGACCTTTGGATGCGGGGGAATGCCGTCGATTAACCGATGAAACACAAACCAAGGAACAAGTTTGGTTCCAGCTTGCGCAGCAAGGTAAATGGCTGCGACTGCCGCTGAAAGGCGGCTGGTTAGCAGTGAAACTGAATCAGGGGCGTATTGTTGGTTTATTGCTGGTGAGTGATCAGCATTTACAGGTCAGCATTGATCTTTTGGCCGGTCTGATTGGGTTGCCGATGAGCAGCACAGCGTTGTCGACAACGCTGGAACAAGCGCTGGCAGGAGAAAGCCGTATGATTTGTTCCTGCTTCCGTGTCAATGAAAAACAAATTGTTGACGCGATACAGGAGCAGGGCATCACCGAGTTAAGTGGCTTACAAAGTTTGTTACGCTGTGGTACCAACTGTGGTACGTGCGTCGTTGAAATTAAGAAAATATTGCATAAGCAGATCAGTCTGAACGAAGCATAAGGAGTTGCAGTCATGAAAGGATTTGTTTCGTTAGTTGGCGCAGGACCGGGAGATCCGGATTTGCTGACAGTAAAAGCGCTGAAGGCAATTCAGCAGGCTGATGTTGTTGTTTTTGATCGGCTCGTCAGTCAGGACATTCTTGATCTGATCCCCGCTGATGCAGCGCGTTATGATGTTGGTAAACGTTGTGGTCAGCCAAGTATGAAACAAGAGGCCATTTCGCTGGCGAGTGATTATCAACGTATTGTTCGCCTGAAAGGAGGCGATCCGTATGTCTTTGGCCGTGGTGGTGAAGAAGCACTACTGCTGGTGCAGAATGATGTTCCTTTTGAAGTGGTGCCAGGTATTACGGCGGCCATTGGTTGCTCAGCAGCAACCGGTATTCCACTGACGCATCGTGGCGTCTCTCGTTCGGTGACACTCGTGACTGGACATGTGCAGGATGGTGGTGAATTTAAAGGCTGGAGTGGTCTCGTCAATAGCGGCGGAACACTGGTCTTCTATATGGGGTTGGAACGCGCAAAGGAATTGCGGTCTGGTCTCTTGCAAGCTGGGGCAACATCGGCGCTACCGATCGCATTAGTTGTTGCGGGTACAACCGCGAGACAACAGGTCGAAATTACGACGCTGGCGTGTTTGGAACAAGCTGCACTAAATTTAAAAGGCGCATCTCCTGTACTGATGATTATGGGAGAAGTTGTCCATTTAAGAGCTGAGTTGGGGAATATGGCAGAAAGCTTGCTGCGTTCTGTTGCCTAATGTCGCAGTTTAGGATCAAGGATGAGCTATTCCAAGATATTGATCTATAGCGATGACATAGCCCAGGCCAACCGCCTGGGTTTGTTATTAAGTCGATATGGGCATGAGCCTTTCTTCGTCAAACAAATCGATCCGTTGTCTCCGCCTGGAGATATCAACGGCGCGATGTTTGATTGCCGGCGGCTGCCCGCAGAATGGCGTTTAGTGGCGACGACACTATCCGCGCAAGGTCTTCCCGTTGTTTTGTTCATGGAAAATTTACCTGAGTCGCAACAGTCTGTACTGCTCGAAGCCGGTGTTACGCTGGTTCCGCATCGTGTCGAAGAAAAAGAACCCGTTGAAAGCTGGTTGAAACAGGCGCGTCTGCAACAAGATGTGTTACGTAAACAGCAGAAAGCGGTGGATGAGCTCACGCAACGCTTGGAAGAAAACAAGTTAATCCAACAAGCGAAGGCGCTTTTGATGAAATGTCAGGGGCTCGATGAAGATACCGCGTATAAAGTGATGCGCTCTACAGCGATGAAAAATAACCAATCAATGGGAGAACTGGCTCGCAAAATTATTGCCACACTGGTTGACTGATCTGGTGCGATTGCACTGATTTGATACAGGTGACATGGGGGAAAAGGCTAAAAATGCATAAAAAAGCCATCTTTTAGCTTTTTTGAAATTGGCACGAAAGATGAATCACTTATAGGGAATGGTAGAGCCAACGACGGCGACCCAAACAAGTTGATACCTCAGGCAATGAAGCCTCTCTGGACTTAGTCCGGAGAGGCTTTTTTTTTTGGAGCAAAGGAATGATCAAATTAAAACGCAATGCAGTGGCAATGTTGGTTGGTGCAGTAATGGCTTCCGCCTCAGTACAGGCTCAAGTCGGCGCGCCTGAGAAAGAAGATCTCAAGTTAGGCTTCATCAAATTAACAGACATGGCACCACTCGCAATCGCATACGAAAAGGGATATTTCGAAGATGAGGGGCTGTATGTAACGCTTGAGGCACAAGCGAACTGGAAAGTTCTGTTAGACCGCGTAATCGATGGTGAGTTAGACGGCGCGCATATGCTGGCTGGTCAGCCACTGGGCGCAACCATCGGCATCGGTACAAAAGCCGAAATCGTGACTTCATTCAGTATGGATCTGAACGGGAACGGCATCACGGTATCAAATGCAGTCTGGGAAGCGATGAAACCAAATCTGCCGAAAGATGCAGATGGAAAAATTCAGCATCCAATCAAAGCAGACGTGCTGAAGGCGGTCGTGAAATCTTATAAGGATCAGGGAAAGCCGTTCAATATGGGCATGGTGTTTCCTGTTTCTACCCACAACTACGAATTACGTTACTGGTTAGCTGCAGGTGGTTTAAACCCTGGCTACTATGCACCAGCAAAAGGTGACAACACCGGACAACTACAAGCAGATGTATTGCTGTCAGTGACGCCACCACCACAAATGCCGGCAACTTTAGAGGCAGGTACCATTGTTGGTTATTGTGTGGGCGAACCATGGAACCAGGCCGCTGTTGCGAAAGGCGTTGGTGTTCCTGTGATCACCGATGATGAGATCTGGCACAACAACCCGGAGAAAGTGTTCGGGGTTTCTAAAGCATGGGCAGAAAAATATCCAAATACCTATGTTCACTTAGTCAAAGCGTTGATCCGTGCTGCTTACTGGCTGGACGAAAACAACAATGCTAACCGTCAGGAAGCAGTGTCTATTCTTGCCAAACCTGGCTATGTCGGTGCTGATGCAAAAGTGATCGCGAATTCCATGACTGGCACGTTTGAATATGAAAAAGGTGACAAACGTCCGGCTGCTGATTTCAACATCTTCTTCCGTCATAACGCGACGTATCCATACTACTCCGATGCGATTTGGTATCTGACACAGATGCGTCGTTGGGGACAAATTGCTGATACCAAACCGGACAGCTGGTATGAGCAGATCGCAAAACAAGTCTACCAACCTGAAGTGTATCGTCAGGCTGCAGAAGAGCTGGTTGCTGAAGGAAAGATGAAAGCATCTGACTTCCCTGATTTTGGAAAAGAAACAGGTTACAAACCAGCAGACAGCAACTTTATCGATGGCGTGACCTATGACGGTCACAAACCAAATGATTACCTGAAACAGTTTGCAATTGGCCTGAAAGGCGACCAGAAACTGTAAGTGATTCGGTGAAGGAGAAGTAACCATGTCAGCATTACTGATTAAAAACAAAGTACAAGGACTGATGTTTCCGCTGGTTGGTCTGATGGTGTTCCTGTTTTTCTGGGGATTAGTTGCAAAGCAAGTCACAACATCTCTGGGCTCTTTACCGGGCCCGGTTGCAACGGCACAACAATTCATGGGGTTAGTCCATGAACATGAAGCGGAGCAGGTGAAGAGATCGGCTTTCTACGAGCGTCAGGAAAAACGTAATGCTGACAAACTGAAAGAAGATCCGACAGCAAAAGTGACAATTCGTCCTTATACCGGTCGTCCAACCTTCTTTGATCAGATTGGTACGAGCTTACTTACTGTTGCCACCGGTTTTGGTATCGCCAGTCTGATTGCAATTCCGCTGGGCATCATCCTTGGTTTGAACAGCTGGTTATATAAAGCAATCAACCCGGTGATTCAGATCCTGAAACCTGTATCTCCACTGGCCTGGTTACCGCTGGTGACCATGGTGGTGAGTGCGGTGTATGTGAGTGATGACCCGCTTGTGGCGAAATCATTCGTGAACTCTGCTTTCACCGTGACGTTGTGCAGCCTGTGGCCAACACTGTTGAACACGACGGTCGGTGTGGCAAGCATTGATCCGGATTTGAAAAACGTAAGTCGTGTCCTGAAGTTAGACCCGATTACACATGTTCGAAAAATTGTTCTGCCTTCTGCTGTACCCATGATTTTCACTGGTCTGCGTTTATCACTGGGTGTCGCGTGGATGGTTTTGATCGCTGCAGAGATGCTGGCGCAAAATCCCGGGTTAGGAAAATTCGTGTGGGATGAATTCCAGAATGGTAGTTCGCAATCATTGGCGCGCATCATGGTTGCAGTAGTCACGATTGGTGTCATTGGTTTCTGTTTAGACCGTGGCATGTTGCTGCTGCAGAAATGGATTTCATGGGATAAACGCAGCGAACTGCGCTAATTGAGAGGGATATTCAAATGAGCAAAGCCTATCTTGAAATCAGTAACGTTGGCATGAGCTTCAAAACCGAAAAAGGTGTATTCGAAGCATTAGTAAACGTTGATCTGAAGATTTCCAAAGGTGAGTTTATCTCCCTGATTGGTCACTCTGGCTGCGGTAAAAGTACCGTGCTGAATCTGGTCGCAGGACTGACCACACCAACTGCTGGCGGCATTATTCTGGCGGGTCGTGAAGTTGATGGTCCAGGCCCGGAACGCTCCGTTGTATTCCAGAACCACGCATTATTGCCTTGGTTGACTGTTTACCAAAACGTTGAACTGGCTGTTCGTCAGGTGATGAAGTCAGCCTCTAAAAAAGAAATCGATGAGAAAGTGCGTTACTACCTGTCTTTGGTTCACATGGATCACGCACTGGACAAAAAGCCGCATGAAATTTCCGGCGGGATGAAACAGCGTGTTGGGATCGCCCGCGCACTGTCTCTGCAACCGAAAGTGCTGCTGATGGATGAACCATTCGGTGCTCTGGATGCACTGACGCGCGCACATCTGCAAGATTCCGTCATGGAGATTCAGGCTGAACTGAATAACACCGTCATCATGATTACCCATGATGTCGATGAAGCAGTGTTGTTATCGGATCGTATCGTCATGATGACCAATGGCCCGGCAGCAACCGTTGGCGAGATTTTGAAAATCGATCTGCCACGTCCACGAGATCGTGTGGCACTGGCGGATGATCCTCACTACCACCATTTACGGCAGCAGGTGCTGAGCTTCCTGTATGAAAAACAAAGCAAAGTGACGCGTCTGAAAACGGCAAAGGCTGAGAAAAACACTGCGGTCGCTTAATTGAGTCTAAGTGTTTCTATAAAAAATAAGCTTCAAATTCAAAGGCGCTCGTCAACTACAAAGAATGTTTGGTAGTAGATGAGCGCTTTTATTTATAGCGCGACCTGAAGTTTTATCATCCGCGTTGAGAGATATCGATTACTAAGCTGGTTGCTTGATTTGGTGCGATTGCACTAACTTGGAGCGATTTTTTCATGAAAAAAGGCTTAAATAACGAAAATTGCCATGTTTTATCGACTTTTTTAACTTGGCATAAAACATGTATGTATATTAATTGTTAATGGATGAGCCGTGCGGCTTTCCGAAAAAATTTAGGTTACTCTCAGGCAAAGGCGCCTCACTGGTTTTTTCCAGTGAGGCGTTTTTTTTTCTAAACCAGCAAAGTTGGTTATTGAAGTCGCCGAGATGACGCGAGCAAGAACCAGAGAAAGTTGCGCCGCAGTTTAAGGAACGTAAACATGAACAAACAACGTCTTTTAGTCGTCGGTAACGGCATGGTTGGTCACCACTTCGTAGAACAATTCGTGAACGCAGGTGGTTTAGAACAATTCGACGTGAC
>QKFI01000335.1 GCA_003251455.1 Tolumonas sp. | reverse complement strand
TTTGGTTAACTTGCTCCGCCGCTTTCGCCCGTTCAAGCAGACTCTGCAGCAGGGTCGCTAGATCCTGTGTTGTCTTGGGCATTGTTATTCACCGTAGGGAAAGTTAAACCAGGTGTTTCTTCTTCAAGTTCAGCCAATACTTCGTCAATGTCTTCACTATCGTCAATCAGACCGATTTTCTGCCATGTGCGTATGACGTCTTTCTTACGAAGCGCATTACCTTGCCATGCCTGAACGATTGAGGTGACTAACTGAGGATTGATTTCTTCTTCATCGGGTTCGAAGTTTGAATTGACTGAGCAGCTGCCGCCATTAGGTAAACCCATCCATTCGGCCATGAGTTGCAGAATGTTGTTGATGGCATCTTCAAAAGACAGCGCCATGGTTGCCAGTGCGCATAAGTCTTCCATCTTTTCATTGTCAGACTGTGTCGCTGTTTTGGCTGCTGAGTTGTCTTTATCCAGCAGTTTTGCGCCTGCCTTCTTCATCTGTTCTTCGAGATCAGCTAAAGAGTTTCGGCCAGCTTCAATCGCTTGCCCTGAGTGCTCGATGTATTTGGCATCACCACCATTCGGGATTTTTAACGCCTGTTTACCAACTGTAATTGGTGTACTGTCATCAAACCCAATCAAACCAAGGATAGGAACGCGAGCAATATGCGTGATTGACTGCTGGTCTGACTTTGATTGCCAGTGCTCAACATTCATGTAAGCCAAATCAAGCAATGGTGGAATACCGTGCATGTATCCGAGCTGATGTGTGTAGAACACCACCAGTGGAATTTTATTCATGCCCGTACTGTATGGCTGTTGGTGTAAAACATCTTCACCATCAGCACCCTTACGCCACAATTCAACAGTGCAATCAGTGCCAACCAGTTTAAACAAGCGAACTTGATCAACATGCTTAACGCCATATTGACCGTCTGATTCTTCGGCTTTCTCTTTGATACGCAGTTCAATTAAGACCATGCCATCTTCGGATTGTTTTGACTTCCAGCCAATCACCTGCCGTTTGTGCAGTAATATCGTGTAAGGTCTGATGCCTTGTTTTTTCTCGTCAGCTTTCGTTTTTACATTGTCACCCCGAGGTTTATCAACCAAGGCAAATGACAAGCCACGAGCCAACCCTGAATTGAAATACTTCTGCCCCCAAACATCTAATCGATTACCTTGCGAGTCGATGTTCTCACACCACTTCTTGATTTGTTCAGGTACAGTTTCTTGCAGCTCGATCGGCTCAAAGAAGACGCGACCAGTTGAGTTTGCAATCGTTTCTCGATAGGCAGGAAACAGCGTGGCGATAGATAAACGAAATTTGTAATCCTCTTCGTCTTCGCTTGGCCACTTTGGTAGATACGTTTCACCAGCATCGCGCATCTTCTTAGTGCCACCCATCAGCGCATCAATCATCTGGTCGATCTCTTCCGACTCTTCAACGATTGGAAGTGGTTTGAATACGCTCATTGAGTGGATCCTTTATATTCTGAGTGGCGCGGTTGAACCGCCTTTGCGTTTATTTTGCTTAGCGACAGCGAAATATCGAAATGAGTCAGAGCCATGAGATGACCAGTCATGTAGAGGTTTGTCTTTCCAACACCCTCGTTTGTCATCCCATTCTTTGCGGTAGTTTTCTAATGCATTGATCCCATCTTCACATTTGGTTTCATCAAAGCAGCACTTCGGTAGCACCTCACGCACCGCCTCAATGCCTTCATCAATGGAAAGCCTTGGGACTACATTGAAATTGATTGAGTATTTTGAACCATCGATTTCATAGCCATTTCTGGCGGTTTCTTTTCGGGTTTTCCCATCGGTGCCAAATTCACGGTTTTCAATATCGTGTGGCGCCCAGTGTTCTGAATACGAATAACCCCTATCCTTGAGCGCTTTCATGTAGTGCCGCAGACCTTCACCTGAGTTTTCGTAATAATCGATCACATGGAATTGCTCACCGATTTGACGCACGAACCAGATCGCCGTTGAATCACCAACACCGATATCCCAAAAGGTCATCACTGGTTGATGTGCGTTATTCGGTATGTCACCAATACGCTTGTTTTCGTACAGGAACCGGAATTGCTTAGCGTAGTAAGCACCTTCAACTGATTGTTGGAACGCTTCTGCAGGGATCGACGGATATTCACGCTTCATATCATCGCCAAGTGTTTTTTCTTTGGCGTGATACCAGGCTTTTTGTTCTGGAGTTAATTCGATGCCGTGCTTTGCTTTCAGATCAGCAAAATACTGAATAAGTCGATCAGGAAGATTAACAACCGACTGCAACGAATAGAGCGGGTTCTTCCACCATGAGAAGAAAAAGAACTTCCAATCGAGAGCAGATAACACTGAACCTAATAGGCTGCGTTTCTCTGCATCACTGCAGTATTCAAAGAAGTACCCTGCACGACCTTCTGCAGTTGATTCAATCGTGATAAAACATTCATCAGAAACAGCTTCGAAAGCACCAGTGACGATTTCACGCGCTTTATCAGGGAACTTGGCGCAGATCTTCCCGAATTCTGATATGTGCAGATAACGTAATGTGCCACCACGAAACGATGTGCTGATATAAATCGAGCCACCGTTCTTGAATACCAGTTCTCCGGATGCGTCATTGCTGGCCGGATTTGCTAATTTGAATTCATTAGGAAGGTTGTCATAAGCAAACTTAACCTTTTCACGAAACAATCGCTTTGCATCATTCAATGTGTGCGCAATCAATGCGCATTTGGCCGATTCAAACAGCGCGGCATCCAACTGGATAATACAAACCTCAGTGGTGAACCCTAACTGTCTCGCTTTCAGGATGATGTTTCGTGTGTGAATGCCTTCGTAATATTCGAGTTGTTCAGGCGTCATTTTAAATTTGACGCGCTTTCCTCGTTTATCGGTAATGAAGTAAAGGTTATTGAGTCGCCACAGTCGATCCCGCAGCGCAATCTTTAGTGCTGCAGGTAAAGCCATAACTACGCCTCATCAGATAACTCTTTCATTAGGTCAGCCAAGTCACTAACAGTTGAATCTTTTTTCTCTTCATCCATGCCGTATGCCTGACGCTCAAGACCGACCAGCGTTTTCAGTGAATCTGATAGGGTTTTGATAGTGCTTGAACGACTCGATAGACTGATAACCTTGTGGTACAGGTCATTGAGCTTGTCCATGCCTTTATCATCTGGCTTGCGCATCAGGTCACCTAACTGATCGTATAAATCACGGTTCTCAGTTTGGGATTCCAATTCTTCAAGCAGCTTGATAACAAGGTTTCTTGAGCGTGAAATATCACTTCGATGTTCAAGTCGGATAGTGGCAATAACTTCTGCGTTAGCTTCTATCAGTACGCGATCTGGAACTGAACTCTCTGTGCGTACCTCACTGCGTACCGCGCTATTGCGTACCAAGTCATCGGCTTTACTTTTAATCTTTGCTGTTAGGTCTCTTGACCATCCATCACGTTTTGCTCGCTTGCGAATAGCACCTTCCGTAATGCCATGTGCAGATGCAATTTCACGCAATGAGAGAACGCCAGCACGGTAAGCATTCTCTATCTGCTCCCAGTCTGGACTGCTCATTTTTCATTACTCCAATTGATAATCAGCAGCACACTCAATGAATGCGCTCTTGATTACCTTGCTACAGATAATCACCGAAATACCGGCACCAGCTCGGAACTGGTCATGTCGGAGAACTCTCTCGATTCTTGTCAATGCGCGAGATACAAACCTAGCCTACCCCGTTTGCATTTACGGTGGGCTCCATCGAAAAGGAGGCGATTTCATAGCTAACACCGGATGCTTTTACGTGCCACAGGGTAAGACACGCACCACCAAGAGACCAGTTACTGACTTGTGTCGTTCTTTGCGTTGATCCAGTTCGCACCAACGAAATCGACAATGAAGCGGATAATCTTGTAAATCTTGATTGCATCGTCTGATGCTTTTGGTAGTACGGCCGCTAGAACAGCGCCACCACCCATCACGGAAGAGACCGTGCTTAATGCGGTTAAACCAGCATCAAGTGCAGATGAAACATCCATAAAACCCCCAGAGTGTTATTTGTATTCCGGTGACCACTCGCCGGTAAACATTTGCTGTGCGTGTCGCTTGGCTCGATTCGGTGTTTGTTTCGCCCAGGCACTGTTCAGCATCCCAGCTTTCGCATCAGTCCAGCGCTTTTCAGCAATGGCACGCAATGTGTTTACGAACTTAGCAAGGCCATCACTACCCATCTGATACGCCATTGAGATAAGAACCGCCTGACGAGCGTCATTGCAGGAATTCAGTGCAGATAAGATTGCTTTTGAATCTTTCATCTCAGTCAATTTCTGTTGAACAATTTCAGCAGACCAAACCGCATCAACGGCTTTGGAGATTTTGAACTGGTAGTTACTGAGTGGCGCCCCCTTCGGCCCCAACTTAATTCCGGTTCCTGCCGTTGGATAACCCTCAGAGCAGTAATACGGGGTTTCTGAATAACCTTCTTCAAACCGCAACAGAGAAATGATGTCCACTGTTATTTACCTCTCTTTGATTTAATCCATAGCGATAACGACAAATACTGACGAGTTATCTTTGGACCGTAGTAGTTAGCAAGCTTTGGCAACGCAAGCGCCAACTGAATTAGCAGATAGATGATTGTTAGCCAGGTAACCCATTCAGCTGGCGACATTCCCAAGAACTTGGTTGCTGCAACGTATGTAGCTGGCGGGGCGAACTTGACCACCTCGTTAGCGAGTTGACCCGCCTGATTAACTGTTTCGCTCATAGCGGATCCTGTTTTATGGTTATGGTCAGCCAACCGCCAACACGCTCTTTGGTCATCTTGTAAGGTACGAATGGATATAAACCATCACGATCAAAGAATTGAATGCCCTTTCGCTCAAACTCTGCCTTCACTTCTTTTGGAACGGCAACAATGGCCTTATACGGTTCCATCGTTTTGACGAGTCGGAGATAAATAGATTTTTCATTCACTGTGGCAACGATTGGATTCTTCATATCGATGCTCCTGTGATGTTCAGGTTAATGCCATGGTCAACATGGTTGATGGTTGGAACGATAGTTTTGTTTAAATCAATCAACTCGATATACCGCTCACCTTCGTAATGTTCGTTTTTATGAAAGAAGTTGGCGATACCTGACGCTGATAGCTGTTCACAGACTTGATGCAAACAAGAGTCATAGTCTTGAGTTCGCATCAATGATCTATCTACTGGAATGAACATGATGCGTCTCCAAATTAATTGGCTGGACGACAACAGCAAATGCAGCGAGCGAGAGTGCGGATAGAGGGATCGACCAGCCAGATTCAACATTCTGATTCGCCAGGTTTGCGGTGTTTCACAACACTGCTTGCTGACTTCCGTCTAGTTCCGGCTGCCAAGACTTTGACCACCATCCTATTGAGTGACACAGAATGAAAAGACCCGTCAGCGAGTTTCTCCAAACACAACTCATAAGACACTTTGAGTGAAAGATGATTTTGCTGATGGGTAGAAACGAAAACCGCCACGTAAGCAATAAAGCTAAGCGGTGACGGTCGAATGTTTTAACACTGGTAATGCGACAGTTTTACCGCCTGCGCTTGCGTCACCTTTTATTGGTATACATCAGCCGCATCCATAGGCTGGCCTGAATACTCGCAGTAACATCAGGTCTTTGCTGGCAACTCATC
>QKFI01000174.1 GCA_003251455.1 Tolumonas sp. | reverse complement strand
TTCACGCAGCGCACCACCAGCCAACGTCATATGATCGATTTTCAGCACTTCGAAAATCGCAATCAGAATCGCTAAACCCGATGGGAATACACTCAGACGTTCCGGCATCAATCCCTGCAGCACCAGCATTTCAAGGCGTCCGCAGGCAACCGCCTGATTCTTGAGCTCATAGAGCTTATTCAGTGTCACACGTTCACTTCGTCCCTGAGCAATCATGATCTCCTGCAATGCCTGCACGGTTCCTGAAGCACCAACACAGGTTTCCCAACCTAATGTCCGATATTCTTCTGAAACCACCTGAAGCGTTTCCTTTGCCGCAACGATCGCTGCATCAAAGTTCGAATCATTCAGCAAACCATCTGCAAAGTAACGCTTGATCCAGGTAACACAGCCCATATGAAGGCTATTCAGTAACTTGGCTTCACTGCTTTCACCAATCACCAGCTCTGTACTGGCACCGCCGATGTCGATCACCAACCGGTTACCTTCACCACTCGAGGTCCATGACACTCCCTGGTAAATGGTTTTCGCTTCTTCCTCACCCGAAATGATCTCAATGGCATGCCCCAAAACCAACTCAGCAGTTTTCAGGAACAAATCTACATTCCGGGCTAAACGTAACGTTGCAGTTCCAACCACCCGAACATTTTCTTTCGGTACATCCTGCAACTGTTCGGCAAACAACCGCAGACAATCCCAGCCTCTGGCCATCGCTTCCTGACTTAGATTATGTTCACTATCTAAACCAGCAGCTAAACGAACTTTCCGTTTAACCTTTGCAACTGTACGGATAGCCCCAGCGACTTCCCGTACAACCAACATATGAAAACTATTTGAGCCAAGGTCAATGGCAGCATATAACGGAGATTGATCCACAGAGACATCCTGTCATTAAGATTTATTCATAGGGCGACGTCGATTGGTTGACTGACGTTCCCGTAATGAGCGATTCATCGGTGTACGCGTTCGATTCACTCGTCTTGGTTGTTTCACGTCATCCAGCAATGCTGTTGGATCATATTTAGTCACCGGGATCTGATGACGAATATATTCTTCAATTGCCGGTAAATTAAATGCGTAATCTTCACATGCAAAACTGATGGAATTACCGCTGCGACCAGCACGACCTGTACGGCCAATGCGATGCACATAATCTTCCGCATCATCCGGCAGATCATAGTTAAATACATGTGTCACATCTGGAATATGCAGACCACGCGCAGCCACATCGGTTGCAACCAGAATATCCAGATGGCCTGCAGTAAAATCATCCAGAATTTTCAGACGACGTTTTTGCGGCACATCACCGGTCAACAAGCCAACACGATGACCATCTGCTTGCAACCAGCCATAAATCTCTTCACACGAGTGCTTGGTATTCGCAAACACAATCGCTTTTTCCGGCCAGTCTTCTTCCATCAACGTCAGCAATAACAACATCTTGTCTTCGTTGGACGGATAAAACAGTTCTTCCTTAATACGTTGTCCGGTCATTTGCTCCGGTTCAACCTGCACATGCTGCGGCTCATTCATATGCTCATATGCCAACTCCTGCACACGCAATGACAAAGTCGCAGAGAAGATCATATTTAAACGCTGGTTCGGCGCAGGCATGCGACGGAATAAATAGCGAATGTCTTTGATAAAGCCCAGATCAAACATCCGATCTGCTTCATCTAAAACAACAACTTGGATCCGGCCCAGATCAATAATGCCCTGTTTCAGGAAATCGATAATACGACCGGTCGTACCAATCAGCAGATCAACACCCGCTTCCAGCACTTCAATTTGTTTATCATAGCCGTCGCCGCCGTATGCCAGTCCCATTTTAAATTCGCAACTGGCCGCCATTGATTCAGCATCGTGGTAAATTTGCACCGCCAGCTCACGGGTTGGAGCCATGATCAGCACGCGAGGCTGATTCACACGACGATCTTCAGCAGCAGGATGGGTCAGTAAATAGTTAAAAGCACCGGCTAAAAAAGCAATCGTTTTACCCGTGCCAGTCTGCGCCTGTCCGGCGATATTCTTTCCGTTCAATAACAATGGCAGTGTTTCTGCCTGAATCGGAGTACAGTTGTGAAAGCCTTTTGCTTCCAGTCGACAAGAGTTTTGGTTCCAGTCCGAGTTCAGAAAATTTGATTTCTGTTAAATGTGTTTTGCTCATAGGCACAATTTTATTGAATTTAGACGAGTAATAATAAACAGTATCCTGTCTGAAGGGTAACTGTTTGGCTTTTTTTCTTGATCTCTTTTATTTGCATCTTCGTACCCCTATCATTAACGTCGTAACCGAATTGCAACAGTGGAGTAAAAAATGAGTGACAAAATTGTACATGTGACCGATGCCAGCTTCGAGACTGACGTGGTAAACGCCTCTGCACCGGTACTGGTGGACTTTTGGGCTGAATGGTGTGGTCCTTGTAAAATGATTGCACCAATTCTGGATGAAGTTGCAGCTGAATACGAAGGCAAAGTAACCATTGCCAAATTAAACATCGACCAGAATTCTGCAACACCACCTAAATTCGGTATCCGTGGTATTCCGACTTTATTATTGTTCAAAAACGGCGCAGTTGCCGCAACTAAAGTTGGCGCGCTGTCAAAAACGCAACTGAAAGATTTTTTAGACGCGAATATTTAAGTTTCAGAGAATCAGAGGCATTCCCATGCCTCTGATGTCTGTCACAGTATATTAATTATTACGCATTTTCGCGCCAACGATGACTAGACGATAACAGCGATTGATGCTATTTTGATTCAATGATGCTGTTCGTACCCGCTTTAGAGCGCTCTCTCCAGCAGCTTTACCGTCATTAATTCCAATCCGACCAATTGTTTCCTATATAACTACTCAATGTTATGAATCTAACCGAATTAAAGAATACACCGGTCTCTGAACTGGTACGTCTGGGCGAATCGATGGGCCTGGAAAATCTGGCTCGTCTTCACAAAAAAGACATCATTTTCGCAATCCTGAAAGCTCACGCTAAAAGTGGTGAAGACATTTTTGGTGATGGCGTACTGGAAATTCTGCAGGACGGTTTCGGTTTCCTGCGTTCCGCAGACAGTTCTTATCTGGCTGGTCCGGATGATATCTACGTTTCACCAAGTCAGGTTCGCCGTTTCAACCTGCGTACTGGTGACACCATTTCCGGTAAAATTCGTCCGCCTAAAGAAGGTGAACGTTATTTCGCATTATTGAAAGTTGATACCGTCAACTACGACCGCCCGGAAAATGCCCGCTCAAAAATTCTGTTCGAAAACTTAACGCCACTGCATCCAACCAAACGTTTACGTCTGGAGCGTGGTAACGGTTCAACAGAAGATATCACTGCACGTGTACTCGATTTAGCATCACCAATCGGTAAAGGTCAGCGTGGTCTGATTGTTGCGCCACCAAAAGCTGGTAAAACCATCCTGCTGCAGAATATCGCTCAAAGTATCACCAGCAATCATCCTGAATGTGAATTGATTGTACTGCTGATCGACGAACGTCCTGAAGAAGTTACCGAGATGCAACGCCTGGTCAAAGGCGAAGTGGTTGCATCAACATTCGATGAACCTGCTACCCGTCACGTACAAGTAGCTGAAATGGTTATCGAAAAAGCCAAACGTCTGGTTGAACACAAGAAAGACGTCGTGATCCTGTTGGACTCGATTACCCGTCTGGCGCGTGCGTACAACACCGTGATCCCTTCATCAGGCAAAGTACTGACCGGTGGTGTGGACGCGAATGCCCTGCATCGTCCAAAACGTTTCTTTGGTGCTGCTCGTAACGTTGAAGAAGGTGGTTCATTGACCATCATCGCAACAGCACTGATTGATACCGGCTCGAAGATGGATGAAGTTATCTACGAGGAATTCAAGGGTACAGGTAACATGGAACTGCATCTGTCTCGTAAGATTGCAGAAAAACGTGTTTATCCTGCGATTGATATCACTCGTTCTGGTACTCGTCGTGAAGAATTGCTGACTGCGCCGGATGAACTGCAAAAAATGTGGATCCTGCGTAAAATCGTTCACCCAATGGGCGAAATCGATGCAATGGAATTCATGATCGACAAGTTATCTCTGACGAAAACTAACGATGAATTCTTCGATGCGATGAAACGTCAGCAAAAATAATTCAGTAAGAACTGAAAAAGGAAAAGGACAGCAAATGCTGTCCTTTTTTATGTCCTATCCATCCCTATTCCCAATAGGGTTGCATACCAATTCCGCGTTGACGGATCTGATCCAGTTCCAACAAACGAGGTTTTAACTGGCTGTGTAACCAGATATTTAGTTGATCGCTGTCAGCACAGGATAATTTCGTTGCAGAATTAAAAATCCATTCGATATGCTCCAGATCAGACAGACGACCAAGCATATTCAACCAGGGTAAACGGAATCCCTGCATCCGATCATTATCAAATAATGCTGCAAAACAGACACCGACCTGAAGATTGTGTCTAAGCAATTCCCGTAGTTGCTGATAATGATCATGATCTAATTCATCACTCAACCGTGACAACGACAATAATTCCTGCCAGCTATCATCCAGATTGTGCTTAGCCAGCACCTCAATCGGTAAGTCTGGCGCAGTAGAACCAGGTTGAACGACTTTATGGGTTGCCAGCCATTTCGATAGCTTTAACATGACACCGCAATACATCGGTGATAGCAAAAATGTTTTTGTCTCAGAAAAATTGGGAAGCTTTGCATTGGAATGCTCAACCATCTCATTTAACTCTTTCTGACAAGGCGCATTTTTGAGCATTTGTTTATATTCAAGCTGCATACGCTGCAATACCAAGGCATCATCCAACCAGCTGAAATGATCAATGACAGCCTGTAAATCATCGTCCCAGGGAACGGGGGTTAATGCAGCATAGACATCCGAAAATAGTAGTCGACTATGCACAAGCAACGTCGCAGCGCTACGCAATTGCAGTAATGCATTGACTGAAGGTTGTTTTAAATACAATTGCTCATGGAATTGCCAATGCTTAATCGCGAACTTAATGACAGAGAGCAATGCCGAATATGCATTCTGTTCTCGAGTTACCGACACATACCCCATCCGGCGCACATCCGGCTCTGATGCCAGTCCAGCCAGCCTGTAGCCTCGTTGTGCTTTTGACGCAGAACCCAGTAACCAGCCACTGCGATTCATGCTCAATTGTTCAGCCAGCTCAAATAGGCTATCCACATCGCCTGAGATGATCTCCAGCTCAACTTCATTAATTGGTTCGGTTTGCCCGTTTGCCTCGATAAATCCAATATCGTACGCAACTTCAATCACTGAGCCAGGTTTCAGCTCGACTTTCCAGGTACGTCGGTGGAAATCGGTCGTGAATAGTTTTTGTAAGGAATTTTGCAACAGACCCACATCTGTTGCTTCCGGCCAGATTTCTGATGGAAATAAACGCAGATCTGGCCAGTCCTGATTCACCTGAACCGAGTGTTCAGGGCGTTGATACAGGCCGCCAATTTCCTGACCTGCTAATTTAATTGTCTGTTCCTGAAAATCTTTCGCCGTGCGAATACGCAACCCAAAATCGAAACTGCGTAATGTTTGTTCTGCCGTATCAAAGTAGCTGTTTTTCAGTGTGTTATCTTGAAATTCAGTAACCTTAAAATGCTTTAACGTCTTTTCCAGATAAGAAAAAACATCATCGGTGACCAGAAACTTCAATTCCACCTCATTGCTCATTCGGGTCTCTCCGTGGCTAATTTCATATTTTTATTTTCAGCCTGTATTTTTAGCTATACACATTTCATAGTGCTATGAGAAATACGAGCTTTCAATGAAAAGCGCCTCATTCAAGCAAGGAATCGTCAACTTTGAGAGCTGTATCCAAAGTTATGATCTTTCAAGACCTTTTCTTCATCATAGCGGTAATCAAGGTTAATGAACCTCACTATTAATGTCAAAAACGCTATAATCGGGGAAAAGGGAGGATTTCAGGTGCAGGTTTTTCTTGTTGGCGGTGCAGTCAGAGATACATTATTAGGTTTACCCGTCAAAGAACGGGACTATGTTATTGTTGGTGGAGATCCACAAACATTACTTGATCAAGGATACCAACCTGTCGGCAAGGATTTTCCTGTTTTCTTACACCCGGAAACAAAAGAAGAATATGCTCTCGCCCGCATTGAGCGCAAACAAGGATCCGGATATACCGGTTTTACCTGTTATGCCGCGCCCGATGTCACGCTGGAACAGGATCTATTGCGCCGTGACCTGACCATCAACGCGATCGCACAAGATCAGACCGGAACACTTCATGATCCTTATGGTGGCCTCGATGATCTTCATAATCGGGTTCTCCGCCATATATCCCCTGCATTCAGTGAAGATCCGTTACGGGTTTTACGCGTTGCTCGTTTTGCAGCCCGTTTCCACCACCTTGGATTTCATATTGCACCAGAAACGCTTGAGCTGATGCGAAGTCTGAGCCGAAGTGGCGAATTATCCGCGCTCACACCTGAACGGGTCTGGAAAGAATTTGAAAAAGTGTTATCGGCTCAAAACCCGCAGATCTTCTTTGAGCTACTCCATGATTGTGAAGCACTGTCAGTATTGCTTCCGGAGGTTGAAGAGCTATTCGGCGTTCCGGCACGTCCTGACTGGCATCCGGAAGTAGATACGGGTGTACATGTCATGATGGCATTGCATGAAGCCAGTTTACGTAGTTCTGACGTTGCCGTACGTTTCGCAACACTCTGTCATGACCTGGGTAAGGCGATTACCCCGCCCGATGTTCTTCCCAGCCACCGCGGACATGGAGAACGGGGGCTCCCACTGATTGAGCAAGTCTGTAAACGCTTGCGAGTACCGAACGAATGCCGTGATTTAGCAATACTGGTCAGTGAAAGCCATTCGCTGGTGCATACTGCATTACAACTACGTCCGGTCACCGTATTAAAGCTATTAGACCGACTCGATGTTTGGCGTCGCCCACAACGACTCGAACAAGTATTGCTGTGCTGTCAGGCCGATTTTCATGGCCGACTGGGTTTTGCCAACCGTGAATATATTCAACCCGATTATATTCGCCAATCCTATGAAGCAGCAGTCGCTGTTCAGGTTAAACCGATTATTGAGGCTGGTTATACAGGGGAAGCAATCCGCCAGCAGCTTGCACGTCGTCGCTTACTGGCGATTCGAGAGGTTCATTGTCGTTGGAATGATATCTAACGAGCGTGCCAGTCAAAATCAATCCGCGAAAGCGGTTGGCGACTGGCATCAAAGGCTTGCCACAATACGGTCAATGTCTTCTCTGCTAACGGGTGTCGCCATTCCGGAGCCAGCTCAGCGAACGGGCACAAGACAAAAGCATTTTTCAGGATCTCTTCTCGTGGTAACACCAGCGGATCCGAAATCACTAATGCATCATAAGCCAGCAGATCCAGATCCAGTGTACGTCCTGAAAATTTTCGCGCATTTTCCGGTCTGCCATGAGCAAATTCGATTTTTCTCAGCGTTGCAGAGACTTCTCTGACAGACAAAGATGTTGTTGCCGAGATCACCAGATTAAAGAAAGGATCACCGTCAAAACCAAAGGCATCACTTTCATAGACAGAAGAACACTGACACTCTGAAAACACTTCCTGTAAGGCCATTAAACCTGCACGCAAATATCGTTCACGCTCAATATTTGACCCTACACCAATAAAGATACGGGCCATTACGCCTCCCGTACAATTTCAACTCCGACACTGCGGGCATTCACCACGGCACCGGGTTTGATCACTTTCACTCTGACCTTCAGAATAGGGAACTCGGTCAGTAATAGCTGCGCAA